>NZ_JBQQCE010000121.1:0-22313 GCF_052245645.1 Streptomyces sp. KR55
ATCAGCCGGAACATCACGCGAGCTCGCCAACTCCCGTAGATCGGCCATCTGTTCAGAGGAGAGATCCATACCAGACTCAACGAGCAGAGAAGCGTAAGGTTCCACGAACAGGATCACGAGACACTAGTCGACAGGACGAGGAGGGGGGCGGTGCTCTGGCGTGGACTACAGTCCCGAGGCAAACCCGGGGACCTTTCAGATCCCGCCCCCCTTAGGCCGCGGACCATGGCGGTTCTCTGACCGGCCTCAGTGCGAGCCACCCTAACGACGATCACTGACATCAACGGGCTGGACAGCCTCAGACCTTGGCGGCTGACGGTGGAACCCTCGCCGAGCCTCACCGTCGCGCAGCGCGGCGTCACGCGGCCCGTGATCGAACTCCTAAAGCGATGGTCGCCGGCGCGGGGGGGTGTCCAGACCAGACGGCCGAGGCCGTGCCAGACACGTGCCAGATCGTGCGGGGAACCAGGGGAACAGCGGGTACCAACTCGGCGATCGAGCGGACACCCATGCCGCTCCGTCGCAGGTCAGCCCAGCGTCGAGCCGTAAACCACCTGAGCTTCCCAAGCTCATGCCCTCACGGTCCGCGTCTGGACACCCCGAGGTTCCGGGATAGCGGACAGCTGCGCTCGCATGTCCATGGCAGTGCTTGTAACTCGATGTGAACGGACGGTCGATGCGAGAGGATTACAGGCATGCGGCTGAACAACGGTGTGTCGATGGTTGAAGCCGAGCGAGCCCTGAGCAATGCCGAGGCGACATGGCTCGACCTCATGAGTGATAAGGGCTGACCTATTGGGCTTACTCCGGCGCAGTCGACAAGGTGCACGGCCTGCTGGCCCGCACCTTCGCCGAACCGGATCTGGCCGGGGAACTGTACTCAGCGACCTTTTGGCACGTCACGGCAGTTGACCCCAACAGGAGTTCCGCGCAGGAGGATCCACGCTTGATAGCGCGTGAGGTTAGGGCTCAACTAGCCACGCTGGAGAACGCTCGGTTGCGACTTCTGCGACTACGTGCGCTAGCGGATCGGCCGGGGATGCCGATCGTCTACGACACAAACATGCTGAACCACTGGCAACAGCCTGGTGGCGTGTTGTGGCGAAGGGTACTGAACGCCAACGGGCTTAGGCCTCGTCTGGTGCGTCTAGCACTCCAGCCGTAGTTGTGGATCTTGATGGGCTGCCATCTACAAGCAGCCGAGTACGGAAAAGTGAGCGGAGTGAGGACTCACTCATTGACGGAGTGAGTCCTCACTCCGTACTCTCGCGGTCATGACAGCACCTAAGGAGAACCAGACCACCCGCCGCCGTGCCCCCGGCATGTCGCCGGAGCAGCGGCGCGCGATGATCATCCAGACCGCGATCCCGCTGATCGCCGAGTACGGCGCCGCGGTAACCACCGCGAAGATCGCCCGCGCTGCGGGCATCGGCGAGGGCACGATCTTCCGGGTCTTCGCCGACAAGGACGAGCTGCTGCAGGCCTGCATGGCCGAGGCGCTCTCCCCCGAGCACGCGATCCGCGAGCTCGGCGCGATCGACGTATCCCAGCCGCTGCCCGACCGGCTCGCGGAGGCGGCCGAGGCTCTGCAGGCGCACCTGTCCCGGATGGGCGCGATCGCCGGCTCACTGCACGCCTCTGGGCACCGCGGCGGCAAGCACCCCGGCACGGTGCGCGGCGCGGGCCGCGACGAGTCGACGACCCGCATCCGCGCGGCCCTCGCGGATCTGCTGGAGCCCGACAAGGCCGCCCTGCGCCGGCCGCCGGAGCAGATCGCGGCCCTCTTTTTCGGGCTGCTCTTCACCCAGCCGCATATGGAGGACGAGCCGGAGCTGACCACGCAGGAGCTGGTGGAGGTCTTCTTGCACGGCGCGCTCGCGGGCGGCGCCAAGTGAGCGCGCGCAGACGACGCTTGGCGGTTACGGGCCTCGCGGTCCTGGCGCCTGTCCTGGTGTGGCTGGTCGCGGACCCGGTGCTGGGGCACCGGCTGCGGATCATCGACGGCGAGCAGACGCTCGACATCGGCGCAGCGCCGGTGGTGTTGGTCGCGCTGCTGGCGGCCCTCGCTGGCTGGGGACTGCTGGCCGCCCTGGAGCGGTTCGGGGTACGGCGCGCCCGCGCCGTCTGGACCGGGGTGGCCGTCGCCGTACTGGCCATGTCCTTCCTGCCGTTGACCGGCGACGGCATGGACGGCGGAACCCGGGCCGCGCTGGCCCTGATGCACCTGGCGGTGGCGGCGGTGCTGATCCCGGGCCTGCGCACGAAGGACGCCGCCGCGGCGACACCGCCAGCACCAAGTACGCCGCGAACAGCACCAGATGGAGGCAGCCCCGCCAGAGCGTCGCGCGGCCGGGGATGACCGTCAGAGTGCCCACCACAATCGAGATGAAGAGCGGTACCTGGTGGGTCGGGCCGAGGCCCAGCAGGAGCGGACCCTCGTGCCAGATCGCTGCGATGGCCACCGCCGGGATGGTCAGGCCGATGCTGGCGATGTCGGAGCCGTAGGCGAGGTCGGGGGAGGTCTGGGGTGGGGTCGGAAACAGGTGCGGCCACCGGTGATCATCGGTGTGTGAAGACTGAAGATCAGGCGGTGGCCGCTGGTCACAGCGTAGACCCGGGCCGTTGGGACGATGACTTCGCAGGGCTGATGCGGCGCATAGCCGGACGGTTCGCGCGTGCCGAACCCCGCCGTCGGGTGGGGAAGTTCGTCCGAGGGCTGCTGGCGGACCTGCCGCGGAAGAACTGCTGGACGATCGCGGAGTGGGCCGGTGAGGCCACACCGGATGGGATGCAGCATCTGCTGGAGCGGGCGAAGTGGGACGCGGACGCAGTCCGTGACGATCTGCGTGAGTACGTCGTCGACCACCTGGGCGCCGAGCAGACGGTGCTAATCGTCGACGAGACGGGCGATGTGAAGAAGGGGCAGGCGACGGTCGGGGTGCAGCGTCAGTACACCGGCACAGCGGGCAGGATCGAAAATGCGCAGGTGGCGGTCTACCTGGTGTATGCCACCGAGCATGGACACGCCGCTGTGGACCGGGAGTTGTACCTGCCCCGCATCTGGGCCGAGGACCCTCAGCGATGCCGGGCGGCCGGGCTGGAGCCCGACACCACGCGCTTTGCGACCAAGACGCAGCTGGCCGCGGCGATGATCGAGCGGTTCTGCGAGGCCGGGCACACGGTCGGCTGGGTGACCGGGGACGAGGTCTATGGAGGCAACCCCGCTCTGGCCCAGATGCTGGCCGAGCGCCAGATCGGGTCTGTCATGGCCGTCTCGTGCCGCACCGAAGTCCGCACGGCCGGTGGGAAGTTCCGTGCGATTCACTGGTACGCAAGGTGCCGCGCACCGCCTGGCAGCGAATGTCCGCCGGAGGCGGCGCGAAAGGGCCACGCCACTACGACTGGGCCGCCATCGACCTGCTCCCGGAGGCCGTCGCGGGCGTCTACCGGCTGCTCATCCGCCGCAACCGCACCACGGCTGCCTGTCATCAACGGCGTCGGCCAGGCGTGGACACGCATCTGTCGCCGACACCCACGACGGCGGGTGGCGGCTGCCGGGTGCAGCACATCTCGACCGACAATCTGTGACAGCGACCGGTGCAAGAGGCATGTAGGTCCGGGGGAGGTCTCAGATCGGTCAACTGCGCTGCTCTGAGGGGCCGTGCCCGGTTGGCTAGTGCGGTCGGAGCTTGGCAGATGCAGTGCTCCGGCAAGCTGGAAGCCGGTTCGATGTGCTCGGGGGGCGGGGATGGCAAGGGTACGAAATGTACTCCGAGTCATGGGCGGTGCAGGGCTGCTGGTCACAGGTGGAGTGGCGACGAATCAAGTCTTGTCCGACAAAGGCCTTAGCTGGACATGGCTATATGCCTCTCTCGCGGTTGCGGTACTGATGCTCCTGTACACGGAGGTATGGGCAGCTCCTGGTGGTGGCGAAGCAGTGGGAAGCACCGCGCCCAACGCTGCGCGGAACTCCGCGCGGGGTGGACGTGGTGTGTACCTGCGGCAGTTGAGGGAGACCGTGCGGGATATGGAGACCGTAGGCATCGCCACCCAAGGGGAGTTTGTGCTCCGAATGCACCAGGTGTACGTGGATGTCAGCCTGGCACCGCAGGTATTGCATGCCGCTGCTGGAGAGCCGTATTTGGGTGCCGTGCCTGGCGACGAGGCTGGAGGACTGAGCCGACGCCGCAGTCTGGAATCTGTGCTGCGAGATGCCGAGCGAAACGCGGCTGCTCGAGTCCTCGCAGTGATCGGCGGACCAGGCTCGGGGAAGACAACGCTAGCCCGCAATACGGCCCTCGCACTATGCGAGTACCGCTGGTGGCCCTGGGGACGGCGGCTTCCGGTACTGCTTTACTTGCGCGACCACGCCGCCACGCTGCTCGCCAATGAGACACCTACGCTGGGGGCAGTGGCTGTCTCTTCCGGGTGGCTTGAGGGGAAGGTGTCGGAGGACTGGCTGGAGCGAAGGCTCGATCGGGGTGGGTGCGTGGTGCTACTGGACGGGCTGGACGAGGTAGCCGATCCGACCGAGCGCAGTCGGGTTGTGGCCTGGGTCGTGCGGCAGACCGAGCGGCATCCTCGCAACATCTATGTGGTGACCTCACGGCCGCACGGCTATCAATCGAACCCGCTGCCGGGGGCCGAGGTGCTGCAAGTGCGGCGGTTCACCGGGGAACAGATCTCTCAATTCCTGCATCAGTGGTCATACGCGGTTGAGAGTCGAGCCCGGGCCCATACGCGGCGCGAGGTACAGGCGGTCGCAGACAACTTCTTTGTGCGGCTGCGGACTCGGGCAAGCACCGGGCATGAATTGCGGACTGCCGGGGACAGAAACGCCGACGATCTGCTGGCCCGGCTACGAGCCCAGCCAGCGCTGTACGACCTGGGAGCCAACCCCCTGCTACTAACCATGATCGCGAACGTGCATCGCTACCGCGGGCAGCTACCGGGCAGCCGCGCGGAACTCTACGCCGAGATGTGCGACGTGCTGCTGCACCGACGCTACGAAGCCCGCAGTCTTTCGGACGCCACCGGCTTGAGCGGTCCACACAAGCAGCACGTCATCCAGCATCTGGCCCTGGTCATGATGCAGGCCAAGGTACGTGACTGGCCGGTGCACGACGCGGCCGGAGCGATCCACCAGCCTCTGCAGCAAGTGCCTGGCAACGTCGCCTCCGAAGTGTTTCTCGAAGAGTCTCGAAAGAGCGGCCTGCTGGTCGAACGCGAACACGGCTTCCACGGTTTTGCGCACCTGACGCTGCAGGAGTACTTGGCAGCCGCTCAGCTCAGCACCCCTCGTGCCGATACGACGATGTTGACCGAAAACGTCGATGACCCATGGTGGCGCGAGACAATCCTGCTGTGGGCCGCCAGCAACGATGCAACCGACATCATCACTGCCTGCCTGGATTGTGGCACCGTTCGTGCCCTGGCTCTGGCCTTCGACTGCGCCGACCAGGCACAAATCGTCGACCCTGCCGTCCGCAGCCGGCTGGAGGCCCTGCTCACTTCGTCTGTCCGTAGTCAGGTTGCAGATCCTGCCCTACAGCGTCTTCTAGCTGGTGTCCTGGCTACCCGCACTCTGCGCGAGACCATCCAACTCAACGATTCCGCCGCCTTGTGCGCGCGTCCTATTCCTCAAGCCCTGTACAGCATGTTCATTCAGGAAGAACGAGCTAACGGCCGCCACCACCCAGACACCGCGGGCACTGACAATAGTGACAACAGCACTGCAGCAGCGGTAGGGATGCAGGCCGGTGATGCCGAACGCTTCACTGCCTGGCTCAACAGCATCACCAGCGACGCTATCTACCGCCTGCCCACGCCCGATGAAATCAAGGAGCAACCTGGAGCGATCGCCACCGCTCTGAGTCGTCACACCGTCTGGGCCCAGGACGGTATCCGCACTCTCTTGCACCAACCACCACAAGTGCCGTGGCCGTACACCCCTGTGCCCGTAGCCACGAGGTCCCGCACCACTCCTACCAGGTCCTCCCCTACCAACGACCGCCAGCAAATCACCAACTACCTGCGGCTGCTAGCCATCCCCCTCGAACAACGCAGGGAAGTGTCGGACTGGGCCAGAGTGCTCAACGTCGCTCTCATGCGTACTTCTGAATTCCGCAATGGGCCTAACCTCGGCTCACTGAATCTCGTCCTCGATCTTGCGTTCGACCTCACCCTCGACCTCGCCCTGGACTTCGCCCTCACCGACGCGCTCAACCCTGACCAGTACTATCGCCCCGCAGGTCGCGCTCGGGCCATCGACCGTGCCCGGGCTATCGACCGCGCTCGCGCCCTCGCTGACGTTCTCAACCGCGACCACTTTCACGACCGCGTTGATACCAGCACCCTCGACTCCATCGACCAAGCCCTGGCTCTCGACCCCGCCCTCGACCGCACCCGCGATCAGCCTGCCTTCGTCGGCGGCCACGACCCGGGCGATGGCCTTAGCCGTGCTCGCGCTCTCGCCGACGCTCTCAGTCTCGCTGTGAACCACACCCTCAACCACGCTGAAGGACTCAGCCTCCCCCTCAATCACGACCTCATCGCGGCTCTCGACCGCGTCCGCGCCCTCAACAACCCCGATGCTGTCAACCACCCCCACAACGCTGGAACTGCCGAAGCCATCGCTGAAGCTCTTACCTTCGCCTTTGCCCGGGCCCGTAACCTTGATCCCGACATCGGTTTCGACCTCGACCTCGACCTCGACCACGTCGAGATCCCCGATGCACTCGTCCTCGATCTCAGTTCCGCCGAAAGACTTGCTCTGGCCGTCGACGTCGCCCTTGACCAATGCGCCTATCCCGGAATGCCTAAGGTTGCTACCACAACCTTCCGGTCTCTATTCGCGACCTGGGCACCCCCTACCGACGTAGAGCCAGCCTCAGTACTGACGAGTCTCGACCATTTCCTGACACGCGTTGGGGCTGAATCCCCCTCCGCTGAGAAAGTTCCAGAAGATCCCGCCAACACCCTGCGCTATGTACACGATTCACTACTGGCTGACCCCAGTAGTACACCCGTTCATGTACTGCGGTCCGTGGAGAGCACATTGGAACTGCTGACTGCAATGCGGGACCGCAGGCTTCCTTCCACCAGCCTGACGCTGGCCTGCGCCCGCATGGGCCTCTTGGTTGCGGCAGCAGCCCTACAAGCATCGGACCGACACGAAGTAGCGCAAGCCCTGCACCTGACATGGCAAAGCCTGACTGCACAAGACCGCACCTCTCCGAACCAGCAGGAGGCCAATCAAATCCTTCTAGTCACTCGCACCCAGCAGTAGAAGGAGGCATGGTGCCGGCTGGCGCGCGTCAGCCGCACCGGTCTGACATCACCAGCTGACATCAACGGCAGCGGACGGCGGCGATCGCGAGCGCACTGAGACGGCTACACCCCTGCCAGGCTGAGGTAGTTCCGCCGAGCACTCCCGAAGCCGGGATCGAACTCCTAAGGCGGTGGTCACGATTTCCGTGGAGTATCTGTGGACGAATTTCGGTCAACCGAGCGCCTGTAAGGTGCCGACCAGCGGCTTCCTCTGAGAGTCAAGGGGCCCGACTGCGATAGGCGCACAGGACCTGCCTGCCAGCAACGTCCTTGATCGCTATCAGTGCCGTATGAGGCACCGGATATAGGGAAAGCCGACACCACATTTCGTCGCCGCGGTGAATCAGACTTCCGGGGCAAAGTGCATGGCTGGCAGACCTGATGCCCCTGGAAGGGGTACGATTTGCGCTTCAGGTATGAGAGGCCGCAGTTCACCGAGCATCAACGGATGATGTGCCCCCAGTGGCTCAGCTCCTATCGCCCGAGCCACTGTCGGAAAGGATCCCTTTGCGGTCGGTATGACTTCCACCAACGCCAATCCCTGACTCGCATCTAGGTTGCGGGTCCCGATTCCGTGTCCCTTGAGCCGCCACGCGTCCTGACCGAGCAAGCCTGACGCTGCCGCTATCGCTCTCCCGAACTGCGACAGCGCGTAAAAGATCTGGACAGGGCGCGTTGCCGGACCAGCACTTTCCGCTGCCTCAGTGAACTGTTGGGCCTGCTCCAATGCTGCGACGAACACGGCACGCCGCTCTGCCGTCGCTCGAGCGGGGCCAGCCACTCCAGTGCGTAGCCCCCGCAACTCACGCCAGACCTCTCGCTTGCTGGGCATCGCAAGGTCTCGCCAGGTGGCCATGGGCCTCCTCAATCGCTCTGGTCCACGCCAACGTGGGCGCCGTTGAATCCTTCACGTTGCCCGGGGCCAGAGGGAGTTTTCGCAGCTTCCCAAGTTGAGCGCGCCTGCCGCCGGCCACGAACCCCGAGGTGTTAGAGAAGGTCTCGCCAGAAGGGGACCGTTGCTCGCGGGTTCCAGCTCTCGTCGACCTCACCTCGCGCCTCTTCGAACTCCTGGTGCATGTAGTCGACCAGGTCCAGCCCGTAATAGATGATGTCGGTCTGCCACATCGAGAGCACCGGATGCCCGAAGCTTCCCCGGCCGGCGGGCAGATATCGGTGGGCAAACATGGGCACCAGCACCGGCGCCTCCGCCAGATGACGCCGCGCCGTATCCAGTGCCGCCGTCCCCTCGGCTGGACGCTCACCCCAGCCCTCGTACCAGAACCCGTTGTGCTCAACATCGAGCAGAACACCCTCGACCGGCCAGTCGAGCTGTCGACGCAAACTGTCCAGATCACCGCCGCGCCACTCCGGCCAGGGCCTGGACCAGGTCTGCCCGTCCTCGGGAGGGACATTGACCGGAAGGCCGGCCGCGAGGAACGCTCGATGGTCGTCCGCGAACTCGAAGCCATACTCGCGCTCGATGCGCATGAACTCGGCGTCCGTCAGCCCCGGCTCGAACTCACAGAGGCCAGTCTGCGCCAGACGACGTGCGGCCTCCGCACCCAGGCGTACTCCCTCACTGCTGATCACCGCCGCACGCTAGCCCCGACCGCAGCCCGCCGTCACCCGAGTTCTGCGCGGGCTCCATCTCAGTTTCCATCTCATTCAGCCCCGTTCACGCTCGTTCGTAGGCAACACCCTCGCGCACATGGCCCGGCGGCCGGCCGCCCATGAACGCAGGTGAACGCTCCCGCACACCACCCACCACCGTGCTCACCTCGCCTCCGAGGACCTCTCCGCGCTGAGCGGCGGACGCGTCACCGTCATCAAGATCTGACGACCCCTGCCATTGGCCTACAACCGGCTGCCCGAGCTCCGCGCCCGCGGCCCCGGCGAGGGTTACGGCTGGGCCGCCGGTACGACGCTGCTCACCTCGTGAACCCGCCCGGCGTTCACCGGATCTCCGACGGTCACCCGCCAGGTGCCCGGGCCGGGCAGGGTGAGGTGGGTGTCATAGCGGCCGGCCCCGAGGTTGCGCAGGGTCTTGCGACCGCCGGTGCGGCCCGTCTCGGCGCCCTCGGCGCCGGCGGTCAGCAGCAGCCGGTCGTCGTCGGCCGTCGCCTGCACGTGGCAGTCCGTGCCGTCGACGACGTCGGGCACGTCGACGGTCAACTCCTGCCTGCCATTGAGGAACTCGCGTGGATCGCGGGCGGTGAGCAGGGCCTTCCGGCCGCGACTCAGCCATGGCGGCAGCCCGTTGACCCACCTGACCCGGCTGGTCCGGTCCGACCAGGATCTCGTCGTCGGCGCCTGCTCGGACCACACCCTACGCGTCTGGAACCCGACCCGGCCCAGCCGTGAACCTCTCACGATCCCGCTGCCGGGGGCGGTCAGGGACCTGACCACCGCCACCCCCGACCTCGTGTACGTCCTGGTCAACGAGCACTGGTTCGCCCTGCGGCTGACGGGCAACGGCCCGCAGAGTCCTGACCCCCGAGCACTCCGCCCGTGGGCAGAGCCGCGCTCGCCGACGAGGTGGCTACGCGGACGACGGAACCCGCCCCGCACCCCTGGGGCCCGAGCGGTGCATGTTCCACTGCACGAGCGGCTGCAGGGCGTCCAGCAGTGCCCGGCCGTCCGGGGCCAGCCGGTAGCGGATCTGTACGGGTGTGGTGGGGATGACGGTGCGCTCGATGAGGCCCGCGGCCTCGAGTTCCTTCAGTCGCTGGGAGAGCAGTCGGTCGGAGATGCCGTCGATCATGGCCCGGTACTCGCCGAAGCGCCGGGCCCCCTGGTGGGCGGCCTGCAGTACCGAACCTGTCCAGCGGCGTCCGATCAGTTCGAGGGTGCCCTCGAAGCGCGGGCAGGTGTCGTCATGAATGGAGTCCACTTACAAAAGATTAGCACCTTACCCTTCGTTTTGCCGGTGGCGCGGTTCGGCGCACCGTGGACGCATGACCGACTACGGACGCCCGCTCTCCTTCGGAGTGAGCCTCGACCCCTCCGCCGGGGCATGGGCCCAGACCCGGCGCCTCGCGCGCAGGGCGGAGGACTCGGGCCTCGACCACCTCGCCGTTCAGGATCACCCGTACCAGCCCGGCCACCTCGACACCTGGACCCTGATCACCCATCTGTCCGCGGCCACCGACCGCATCTCCTTCCTCACCGATGTCGCCGACCTGCAGCTGCGGCCGCCGGTGATGCTCGCCAAGGCCGCCGCATCGCTGAGCGTGCTCACCGGCGGACGGATACAGCTCGGTGTCGGCGGGGGCGGCATCCCCGACGCCATCGCCTCGATGGGCGGACCGGCGCGACGCGGGCAGGACATGGTGGCGTTCGCCGAGGAGTCTTTGGGGCTGCTGCGCACGGCCCTGGCCGGGGATGTCGTACGACGGCACAGTCCGTACCACTCCGTCGACGGTTACCGCGCCGGACCGGTGCCCCCGAAGCCCGTCGAGCTCTGGCTCGGCGCCCAGAAGCCCCGGATGCTCGCCGTCACCGGCCGGCTGGCCGACGGCTGGATCTCTCCGCTGAACATCTACGTCCCGCCGCAGGAGGTGCCCTCGCGGCAGCGGATCATCGACGAGGCGGCCGCCGACGCGGGCCGCGACCCGCGGACCCTGCGGCGTGTCTACAACGTGATCGGCGTGATCGGCGACCACGGGGACGGCCCCGGGCTCGTCGGCGATGTGCGGCGGTGGGTGGACACCCTCACCGAGTGGGCCGTGGAACTCGGCTTCGACACCTTCGTCTTCTGGCCCGCCACCGACCCCGAGCGGCAGCTCGCACGCTTCGCCGGCGAGGTCGTGCCCGCGGTGCGTGAGCGCGTCGACGCCGTCCGGAGCGGGCGATGAACTGCGCCCTCTCCGCCGTGCCGACCGAGCTCGCGGGCAAGGTGGTCACGCCCGACGACCGGCGCTACCAGCTGCTCCGCTCCACCTACACCACCGTCGGCAACCCGGCCGCCGTCGTCCTGCCCGAGTCCGCGGGCGACGTCGCGGCGGCGCTGCGGCTGGCGCGGGAGACGGGGCTTCGGGTGGCCGTCCGCAGCGGCGGCCATGGCCTGTCCGGCAGGGGCACCAACGACGGCGGACTCGTCATCGACCTGAGCGCGCTGCACCGGGTCGATGTCATCGACCGCGGCTCCCGGCTGGTCCGCGTCGAGGCGGGTGCGCGCTGGGCCCAGGTCGCCCGGGCGCTCGCCCCGCACGGGCTCGCCATCAGCTCGGGCGACCACGGCAACGTCGGCGTCGGCGGCATCGCCACCGGGGGCGGCGTCGGCTGGCTGGTACGGCAGTACGGGCTCACCATCGACCACATCCGTGCCGTCGAGGTCGTCCTGCCCGACGGAACGGCCGTGCGCGCCGATGCCGAGGCCGAGCCCGGCCTGCTGTGGGTGATGCGCGGGGCCGGCGCGGGAGCCGGGATCGCGGTGGCCTTCGAGATCGAGGCCATGGAACTGCGTGACGTCGGCTACGCACAGCTGGTCGCCGCGGTGGACCCGGCCGGTCAGACGCTGCGCCGTTGGGCCGACGTCATGGCGCGGGCGCCGCGCGAGCTGTCGACGGCGGTGATGCTGTCCTCGCGGGGCGCCACCGCCGCCGCGTTCATCACCGCGGTCGTGGCCTCGGACAGTCCGTCCGTCATCCGCGACGCCGTCGAACCGCTCCTCGGCATCGGGGACGTGATGGTCCAGCAGGCCCACGTCGTCCCCTACCCGGAGCTGGTCCCACCGCTCCATCTGCACGCCAACACCGGGCAGATGCCGTCCAGCACGACCAACGGGCTGCTCACCGACCTGACCCCGGACACCGCCCGCGCGCTGATCACGGCGTCGGCCGCCCCCGACCCGGTCCTGATCCAGCTGCGTTCACTCGGCGGCGCGACCCACGACCCGTCCCCCTCGGCCACGGCGTTCGCGCACCGCCACCAGAACACCCTCGTCGTCGCCTCGGCGTTCCCGCCGGACGACCGCGCCACGCTGGCCGCCGCCTGGGCGCCCCTCGCCCCGCACACCGACGGCGCCTACGTGAACTTCGAGAGCGCCCCCGACGAGGCGACGTTCGCCCGCGCCTACCCGGGACCGACCGGCACCCGCGTCACCGACCTGTGGAAGCGCTACGACCCCGACGGCGTCCTGCGCCCCCGGCCGCCGGCCTGACCGCGGCCCCCTCGACCACCTCACCGACCACGAGCCCCGCGGCACCCGCCGCGGACGCCCGCCCTTCCAAGCCACCTCTTACCGGAGATACTCCATGGCCACGTTGCTGCACATCGACTCGTCCGTGTTCCCCGCGTCCGCCTCCGCGTCCCGCGCCGTGACGGAGACCTTCCGCACAGCCTGGGAGGAGCAGCACCCGGAGGGCACGGTGATCTACCGCGACCTCTCCACCCACCCCGTCCCGCACATCACCGCCGACGCCCACACGGCCGGGTTCGCCGATCCGGACGCGCACACGCCCGAGCAGGCGGCCGCCTTCGCCGAGCGGGTGAAGCTGATGGAGGAACTGGAGCGGGCGGACGCGGTGCTGATCGGCGCCCCGATGTACAACTACTCGATCCCGTCCACCCTCAAGGCGTGGCTGGACAACGTGATCCTCTTCGGCCGCACCGTGGGCGAGAACCCCTCCGCCAAGGGCACCCCGGTCACCGTCGTCGCCAGCCGCGGCGGCTCCTACGCGCCGGGCACTCCGAGGGAGGGCTACGAGTACGTCCAGAACTACCTGACGGCGATCCTCGCCGACATGCTCGCTCTCGACCTGGACTTCATCGTCCCGGAGCTCACCATGGCCCCGCACAGCCCGGCCATGGCCGAGCTGGTGCCGCTCTTCGAAGCCTCCCGTGAGCGCGCCCTCCAGGACGCGGCCACCAAGGCGAAGACCCTCGCCGAGCGCCTCGCCGCGTAAGCGGCCCACACCCCGAGAACGCCGTGTGCGTCCCTGCCACCGGGACGTCACATGGCGTTTCTCGTGCTCTGGGCCTCACCGGCCGTCGTACTCGTCGTGGCGGCGCCACCAGAAACCGGTCTCGTTGCGGCCGAGTGGTGCGCGGTCGAGCCACTGGTACATGCCCCAGAGGATGTCCAGTCCGCGCTCGTACGTGGAGTAGGTGTGGTAGACGGCGCCGTCCTCGAGCGCGAACGCGCTCATGCCGGGCCCTTCTCGCCGGTACGTCTCCCAGTCGGTTCCCGCACTCGACGCCATCTGGGCGCCGGCTTCCGACGGCCCGACGTCCATCGTGCGGTAGTTGTACTCGACGGCTCCCGACTGCCACTCCTCCTTGGTGTGCGCCACATGGAAGTCGTAGTTGAAGTCGCTGCCGAACGACGACGCCCAGGGGAAGCTCCAGCCCATCCGCCGCTTGTACGCCTGCAGTTTCGCGAGCGGAGCCCGCGACACCGCGCAGAGGGTGACATCGTGATGCGCGAGGTGGACGACGAAGCCGTTGAAGCCGTCCGCGATGCTCGAGCAGGTCGGACATCCTGCCTCGTAGTCGGGCCCGAACATGAAGTGGTAGACGAGGAGTTGTGAGCGTCCGCCGAAGAGGTCGGCGAGCGACGCCGTGCCCTCGTCGGTCTCGAAGCGGTACTCCTTGTCGATACGGACCCAGGGCAGCTCCTGCCGCTGCCGCGCCAGTTGGTCGCTGCGCCGCGTCAGCTCCTTCTCGGCCTCGAGCAGCTCCAGCCGGGCGGCGAGCCACTCCTGACGTGTTCCGGTCTTGTGCTCGGTCATCGCTTGTCCGTGTCCGAGTTCAGGTGCTTGATCTTGATCCAGTCGCGGGAGCGGCGCCCGGGCAGGTAGGGGCTGGTGAGGCGTTTCGCGACCACGCCGTCGTAGCCCTCGATGGTGCTCTGCTCCATTGCCTCGGCTGCCATCGAGGGCCAGGCCGCGGGCACGGCGACGGCCGGTCCGGCCAGCGCGAGGTCGTCGAGGAGGTCGCGGCGCGCGGTGTAGGGCAGGTGCACGGTCGGCTCCCCGAGATGAAGGATGTCGAAGAGCATCAGCCTGACGGGCAGATCCCTCGCGCCGTGCGCGATCGCGTCCGGGTGGTGCAGACTCATGCGCTGCTGCAGCCGCTGCACGGACGGGCGGCCCTCGAGGTCCCGGGCGACGATCTCCCCGTCCAGCACCGCCTCCGGCCCGGGCAGCAGAGCGGCCAGCGCCTGGAGCTCCGGGTACTGGTCCGTGACGTCCATCCCGTTGCTGGCCAGCAGCCGCAGGCTGCCGTTCCCCGGCAGGTGGGCGATCACGCGGGCCCCGTTCCAGAGCGTTTCGTACGCGTACTCGGCCTCGGCTTCCGGTCCCGGCGGCGGGCCGATCACCGCCAGCATCGGGGACAGCGCAGGCAGCACGCGGGGAGCGTCGGATGACGGGTGCACGCTCATGGTTTCCAGCGTGCGCCAGTCGGCGCGGATCGGCCACTTGCCCGCCGGTGCGAGCGGAGTAATTGGATTTATCGTGGTCTGGGAACCCTGGTCGTAAGTGCTCCGGCCGTCGCGGGGGTCGACATGAAAGTCCAAATGATCCAACGGGCCGCCGACGTGCTGTTCGACATCCCGGATGAGGCGCATGAGGAGATCATCACGCTGATCCAGGCCGTGGCCGAAGACCCGGAGACACAGGTCGCGGATCTGGCCGCAGCGTTCGGTGAATGGTGCTGGCTTGTGTACACCCGCCGTGGTGACGTGATCGAAGTGCTGGACGTCGGCTGCGCCCGGTGACGTCCGCCTGCCACCCGGCGCCGTCACCGCGCGTGTCCCTCCCTCAGCCGGATCTCGACCAGGCCGTCGTTGAGGCGTACGTCGAAGGAAGGCTGCGGTGCCGTGGCCGGTCCGGCCACGCAGGCGCCGTCGGCGAGCCGGAACGTGCTGCCGTGCCAGGGGCAGGTCACACAGCCGTCGCTGATCTCGCCCTTGGACAGGGGACCCGAGAGGTGGGCGCACCGGTCCGCCAGCGCGTGCAGCTCTCCGGTGCCCTGGGAGTCCCGCACGAGCAGCACGGGGACCTCCCCGACCATCCGCCGGACGACACTGCCCCGCGGGAACTCCTCCGGGTCACCGACCGGGTGCCAGCCCTCGTAGATCAGGTGCGGCACGGACTGGCTGTGGTTCACGCCGGCCGCCTGCCGGTACGCCAGGTGGCCGCCGAGGAACCCGCCGGCCGTGGCGGCCGCGAGTCCGGCGAAGCCGAGCAGCCGGCCGCTCCGCCCCCTGCTGCGGGCCACGAGCGAGGCCGCGTAGCAGGCGACGGCCGTGGTGTTCGCTGCCGCGTGCACCACGCCCACGCGCTCCTGCTCGGGAAACTGGTCCGCGAAGTCGACGGCCCCCGCCAGCGCGGCCGGGACCGCGGTGGCGAGCCCCGTGGCGACCAGCAGTCGCGCCGCGCGCTCGTTGCCGCGGGTCAGATCGAGCAGCGCAGCGGATGTCCAGGCCCCGATGGGAGCCTGCACCAGCGCCGGATGCAGCGGGTGACCCTGCCAACGGCCGCGCAGCGCGTCCCGTACGGGCCCGAGGGGGAGCGCGTGGACACGCGTCCGTACGGGGGTCGCGATGCGGTCGAGGTGCTCGGCGTCCTCCAGCGCTTCGATCTTCGACAGGGGATTGCGCATACGCGCCGGGTTACCCGATCACCCCGGCGAAAACCACCCCTGTCCCCGTGGCTCACTCTCTCGTCGGGATGTCTTCCGTCCGCTCGCCCTCGGCTTGGGAGGGTTCGGTCCTGGGCACGTCCGGGTGCTGTTCCATGGCGCTGCGCTCGCCCGGTTCGTTGCGTTCGCCTTCGGCCTGCGACGGGGTGAGAGCGTACAGCCACTGGTCGGAATCCGAGGCTCTGGACTGCATGACGGGCCTCCTTCGCTCGCTAACCCCATAGTCCACCTTCGGCCGTGCAAAAGAAGCCCGAGCCCGACCGGGACCGGTTCCGGTGCCCCGCTCACGCCGCCCGCGGGACGTCCAGGCGGCGACGTCCGCCGCGACGAGGTCGTCCGGGAGCCGGAAGACCAGTGAGCCGAAGAGGAACCCGGCACCGATCGCGCCGAGCACGACGACGTCGCCGCGCCGGGCCCGGCCCTCGCGGGCCAGCCGCCACAGCGCCGTCAGCGGAGAAGCGGCCGCGGTGTTGCCCAGGGTGTCGGCGGTGACGGGGACGCGCTCGGCATCGGCACCGGCCATCCGCCCGATCTGCCGTACCAGCTTGGCGTTCGCCTGGTGGACGGCGAAGCCGCTCACCTCGTCCACGGTGACGCCGGCTGTCGAGAGCGCCTCGCTGAGGGACTTGGGTACCCGGGTCATCGCCTCCCGCAGCACCACGTTGCCGTCCATGAAGATGTACGGCGTCCGGGGTGTCTCGGTCGTCGACGTCGGCACCTCCTGGTCCAGGCGCCAGGCCGTCGCCATGCGGACGGCGTCCGAGTACACGTTGCCGAGGTCGTAGCTGAGCAGCCCGTCCCCGCCGGCCGTCTTGCGCAGCACCACGGCACCGGCGGCGTCCCCGAAGAAGATCCGCGTGATGCGGTCGGTCGGGTCGGTGATGCCGGAGCCGCGTTCCGCGCAGACGACCAGCGCCGTCTCCAGCCCCGGCTCCTGCAGCAGGGATGCGGCCGTGTAGATGCCGTACGCCGCCGAGGCGCAGGCGTGCTGGGTCAGGTCGAGGATGCGCGGGGTGTCGATGCCCATGCGCTCGGCGAGGCTCACGCCCAGCGACGGCATGATCCAGTCCGGGGTCGTGCACGCGACGAGCACGACGTCGATCTCACGGGCCTGGACGTCGGCCGCCGCGAGGGCCTTCTCGGCCGCCTCGACGGCGAGGTCCAGCACGGTTTCGTGGGGTTCCAGGAAACGGCGTTCCCGGATTCCCGTCTTCTTCTCGATCCACTCCGGTGTGGTGTCCAGCGTTTCGCACAGCTCGGCGTTCGTGACCACCCTGTCGGGCAGCGCCAGAGCGACGCTGCGGGGACTGACCGGTGCGAGTTCCCACTTGGGCATGACGCCCCTCCTCTTCGCCCGAATTCCCTGGAATCCGCCTGGAATTCACCTGGAACTACTTCTCCTCGAACGCCATCCGGACGGAGTCCCTGAGGTAAGGGCTCGGCGTGGGCCGCTTCTCCAGCGTCATGCCGAACCATTTCTCGTACGCCGCCAGCACCGCGGCGTCGTCGGGGAGTTTCTCGGTCGTCTTCTCCGCGCCGCGGGTGATGGTCAGGACGTCGTCCTTGAGCACGACCCAGCCGTCGTCGAGCGGCAGCGAGCAGAACATGTTCTGCAGGAGCATCGAGTCCGGGCTGGTCCGGTACCAGTGGATGACCTGGTCGAAGTCCGAGAGGGAGGTCGGATCGTCGTAGACCCGGTACTGCGGCTTTCCGTCGCGCAGGACGTCGGTGGCGCGGTCGTCCACCTTCCGGACGGAGAACACACCGTGCGGGTCGGACTGTGCCTCCGGCGAGTCGAGGAGGATCGGAAACCGGCTGCCCTTGCCGAAGCCGACGTCGACGAGCCAGCGCGCTCCCTCGATCTCCGCCGTGACCAGCAGGTGGTTGTACGGATCGCGCAGCTTTCTGCCGATCCAGACGCGCCCGTGGCGTACGTGGACGGTGAAGCCCAGGGCCTTCAGGAGGAAGTAGAAGGAGCTGTTGATCTCGCCGCAGGCGCCGCCGCGGCGCTGGTGCACGATCTTGTCGACGATCCTTTCGTCCTTGTAGTGGATCTCCCTGCCGAGGTGATAGTCGAGGCTCTCGAATGGCACCGACATCACATGCCGCTCGTGCAGATGGCGCAGCGCGGCGAGGTCGGGGCGGTCCGGGCGGTCGGCCGCGATGCGTTTCAGATAGGCGGCAGTCGTCACTTCATCCAGCATGTGCGGTGTCCCCTGGTGGTGTGGGATGGGTCAGTCGCTGTCGAACGAGAAACGGATCGCGTTGTTCATGTGGGGGCTCGGCGCCGGGCGTTTCTCGAGCCTGATCCCGAACCATTTCTCGTAGGCCGCCAGCACCGCGGCGTCGTCGGGGAGTTTCTCGGTCCGCCGCTCTCCTGCGGTGGTGACCGTCAGCACGTCGTCGCGCAGGATGACCCAGCCGTTCTCCAGGGGCAGCGAGCAGACGAGGTTCTGCAGGAACGGGGAGTCCGGGCTGGTGCGGTACCACCACATCGTCTGCCGGAAGTCGATCAGCTCGACCGGCTCGTCGTAGACGATGTACTGCGGTGTCCCGTTGCGCCGCACCTCCACGGACCGCCGGTCCAGCCACCGCGTGCGGAACTCGCCGTGCGGGTCGGGCTGGAGCTCGTCGCAGTCGAGGCGCAGAGGGTGCCGGCTGCTCTTGCCGAACCCGATGTCGGCGATCCACCGCACCCCGTCGATGGCCACCGTCATCAGGACATGGTGGTACGGCGCTGTCGTGAGGCCCTCCGCGATCCGTACCCGGCCCTGATGCAGGGTCACGTCGAAGCCCAGCGACCGGAGCAGAAAGTAGAACGCCGTGTTGATCTCACCGCAGAGGCCTCCGCGGTGTTCGTGGACCACCTTGTCGACGGCGCGTTCGTCCATACAGATCTCGGCACCGCGGTGGTAGTCGAGGTTGTCGAACGGCACCGACAGCACATGCCGTTCGTGCAGGTGCCGCAGCGCGTCCGCGTCGAGGCGTTTCGGGGGCTCGGCCGAGATGCGGTCCAGGTAGGCGGCGACGGTCTTCTTGTCCAGCACGGCGTGTCATCCGTCCTTTCCGGTGAAGCGCGGGAAGAGGCCCTCGGCGTTCGCGTGATCCAGCCGGGTCCGCTCCTCGGCGCTGAATCCGCCGTGCCGCACGACGCGGTGACCGGTGTCGAGGGTGTACGACTCGGGCATCAGCGGGAAGTCAGAGCCGACCAGGATCCGGTTCGCCGGGGCGAAGGAGCGCAGGGCCGCCAGTGCGTGCGGGTCGCCGGTCATCGCGATGTCGACATAGAGCCGTTGCAGCGAGCCGACGGGGTCCTCGGGCAGCCGGTCGGTGAGGGCCGCGCTGATGAGTCCGCCGCAGGCGAGCCGGCCGGCGTAGAAGGGGACGCCGCCACCGCCGTGCGGCAGGATCACGGGCAGCTCGGGGAATCTCTCCAGGGTCTGGTTGTAGAGGAGTTGGGCGGCCACCCGGATCGATTCGAAGGGGAACTCGTACAGCGAGGCGGGCAGACCGAAGTTCGGCTGGCCGGTGGACGGGGGGACCGTCGGGTGCACGAACAGCGGGCTGCGGCGGCGGGCCGCGGCTGCGAAGAGGAGGTCCATGGAGCGGTCCCCGACGTACAGGCCGGCGTAGTTGCTGACGAGGCCGACACCGTCCAGGCCGAGCGCGTCGACGGCGTACTCGAATTCCTCGAGCACGAGGTCCATATGGGGAATCGGCAGCGTGGCGAACGCGCCGAACCGGCCGGGATGTGCGGCGACCAGTTCGGCGAGGTACTCGTTCACCCGGCGCGCGAACTCCGCGGCCGGTTTGGGTTCCAGGCCGGCCGGAACTCCCGGCCAGACGCTCACCACCGCGGCGCGGATGCCGTGCCGGTCCATCATGGCGAGGCTGCTGTCCGCACTCCACGTCGGCCGGTCGACACCGGGGAGAATGGTCCGGACGCCCATGGTCTCGAGTTCCTCGAGATAGAAGTCCGGGAGGATGTGGTGGTGCACGTCGATGGCCCGCGACCACGGCTTCCCGGCGGGCGTCTGCGGGTTTCCCGGAATACCCGGTGTGCTGTGCGGCATACCCGCCCCTCAGGCCCGGGTGGTGCCGGGCGGGTTGCTGATCAGGCAGCGCCAGACGCCGTCGGCGCCGCGCCGGAGGATGTCCGCCGCGGTACCCTCCAGGCGCATGTGCTTGCCGTCCGGGCCGGTGCCTTCGTGCACGTAGTCGCAGATCATCAGGGCCGTGTCGCCGACCGTGTAGATGTGCCGCACGGACAGCTTGACCGGCAGACGGTCGGGCAGAGTCTCGGCGGCGGCCTTCCACATCTCCTCCCCCGTCTGGAAATTGCCGGGGGACAGAACGCGCACGGCCTGCGGGTCGAAAAGCTGCTTGATGGCTTCGAGGCTGCCCGAGTTGAAAGCCTGCTCGAAAGCCGCCGGAAGCTGCATGGGATCGGTCGGAAGAGCGATCTTCTCGCCTGTGGGATTCGCCATGGAAACAGCACAGGGCACCGCCGTGGAGCGCTCAACCGGAGGCCTTCCAGTCTGTCAGGTCCACCGGCCTCCAAGTGCCCTTGTCCGACGGGCTTTTCACCTACCTGACGAACTGTGTGACGCGCTCCTGGGCAGCCGGTTCGGGCGGCCGTGATGATGACGCTTCGTACCCCGGGGATGACGTTTTCCCGGCAACGACGAATGGCGAGGAGTGTCCCATGGTCAAAGTGGCCATCATCTTCCATTCCCGGAGCGGAAACATCTTCCGGCTGGCATCGGCGGCGGCCGCCGCGGCCGAGAAGGCGGGCGCCGAGCCCAGGCTGCTCAAGGTCCCCGAGCTGCCGGACCCGATGGTGCTGGACAAGGAGGCGTACGCCGAGCTGGAGGACGCCACCCGTGACATCCCCGTCGCCACCCTGGACGACCTCGTGGCGGCGGACGCGATCATGATCGGTACGCCCGTCCACTTCGGTCTGCCGGCCCCGCAGATCCTGAACTTCATCGACCGCTCCGGACCGGTCGCCATCCCGGGGAAGCTGGCGAACAAGGCCGCGACCGTGTTCGCGTCCGGCTCCGCCGCGCACGCCGGCCAGCAGGCGACGATCCTCGCCCTGCACAACGTGCTGTGCCACTGGGGCTGCCTCATCGTCCCCAACGGTTCCAGCGTCGAGATCCTGGCGTCCGAGCACAACGGAGCGCCGTACGGCACCTGCAGCATCTCCCGGCACGCGCCGGACAACGTGCACGAGGACAACATCAAGGCGATCGAGTACCAGACCCTGCGCCTGGTCGAGGTCGCCACCGCCTACCAGATCGGGCTGCAGCAGACGAAGTCCGCCATCGACTTCGTCGACATGGACTTCCTCATGAAGAAGTTCCCCCG
The DNA here is from genome assembly GCF_052245645.1 of Streptomyces sp. KR55. Taxonomy (NCBI): domain Bacteria; kingdom Bacillati; phylum Actinomycetota; class Actinomycetes; order Kitasatosporales; family Streptomycetaceae; genus Streptomyces; species Streptomyces sp. KR55. The sequence continues at coordinate 21,346 of NZ_JBQQCE010000121.1, forward strand.
CCTGTCCGTGGACTGACCGGCGGACCGTCGCAAGGAAACGGCACGGAACACGCACCCGCGGCGCCTCGACCGGGCCGCGGGTGCGTCGCATGCCGGCGCGCGGAACCCCGCTCCTCACCCCTGATCCAGGAATGGTACGTTGTTCTAGTGCTAGATCGCTGTACGAATGCCCGATCGATGTCCGGCACGAAGTCGGCTGGCAGGAGGAACTCGTGAAACTGGTCATCTTCGGCGCGAACGGCCCGACCGGGCGGCTGGCCACGGAGCAGGCGCTCGCCGAGGGCCACTCGGTCACCGCCGTGACCCGCCGACCCGACGCCTTCCCGCTGAGCGGCGCCGCGTTACGGGTGGTCGGCGCGGACATCATGGACGCCGATGCCGTGGACCGCGCGGTGGCCGGCCATGACGCGGTCATCTCCACCGTCGGCGTGCCGTACACCAAGGAGCCGGTGACCGTCTATTCGGAGGGCACCGCGAACGTCGTCAAGGCCATGCAGTCGCACGGCATCCGGCGCCTGGTCTGCGTCAGCTCCATCGGCGTCAACTACGAGGACGCCCCCGGCGAGGCCTTCATCTTCCGGAAGGTGATCGTGCCTGTGCTGCTCAAGATGGGCCGCCCCCTGTACGACGACGCGGCCCGGATGGAGGAGATCGTGCGCGCCAGCGACCTGGACTGGACGATCATCCGCCCCGCCGGTCTCTTCGACGGCACGACCACGACCGACTACGTCGTGAGCGCGCCCCGCCACCCGGGCTGGTTCACCTCGCGCAAGGACCTCGCGGACGCACTGGTCCGCGAAGGCGTCGACAACCGCAACGTCGGCGCCATCGTCGAGGTCATCACCACCCAGGGCGTGCCCAGCTACTTCCAGGTCTTCGTCAAGGAGGCGCTGCACATCGGCGGCAACAAGAAGTAGCCGCCGCGCATGACCCGGCCCGGCCCCGTCGAGAACGGGCCGGGCCGGGTC
>NZ_JBQQCE010000122.1:0-22248 GCF_052245645.1 Streptomyces sp. KR55
GTAGTGGACCTCCAGCGTCTCCCGGTTGTAGCGGGCGCCGTGGCAGACCTCGCACGGAACGTAGACGTCCGGGAGGAAGTTCATCTCGATCTTGATCGTGCCGTCGCCCGAGCAGTTCTCGCAGCGGCCGCCCTTGACGTTGAAGGAAAACCGGCCGGGCATGTAGCCGCGGACCTTCGCCTCGGTCGTCTCGGCGAACAGCTTGCGGATGTGGTCGAAGACACCGGTGTACGTCGCCGGGTTCGACCGCGGGGTGCGACCGATGGGCGACTGGTCGACGTGCACGACCTTGTCGACGAGGTCGTCGCCGTCCACGCGCGTGTGCCGCCCGGGTACGTTCCTCGCGCCGTTCAGCTCGCGGGCCAGGTGCGTGTACAGGATGTCGTTGACCAGCGTCGACTTTCCGGAGCCGGACACGCCCGTGACCGCGGTGAACACACCCAGCGGGAAGGACACGTCGATGTCCTGGAGGTTGTTCTCGCGGGCACCGTGCACGGTGAGCTGCCGGGACGGGTCGCGGGGGCGACGGATGTCCGGCATCGGGATGGACTTCTTCCCGGCGAGGTACTGACCGGTCTGCGACTCCTCGTTGGCGAGCAGCTCCTTCAGGGAGCCGCTGTGCACGACCTTGCCGCCGTGCTCGCCCGCGCCGGGGCCGATGTCGACGACCCAGTCGGCGGTCTTGATCGTGTCCTCGTCGTGCTCGACGACGATGAGCGTGTTGCCCATGTCGCGTAGCCGGACCAGGGTCTCGATCAGCCGGTGGTTGTCGCGCTGGTGCAGGCCGATGGACGGCTCGTCGAGGACGTAGAGGACGCCGACGAGGCCGGAGCCGATCTGGGTGGCCAGGCGGATGCGCTGGGCCTCGCCACCGGACAGCGTGCCGGCGGCGCGGTTCAGCGAGAGGTAGTCCAGGCCGACGTCGACCAGGAAGCGCAGCCGCTCGTTGACCTCCTTCAGCACGCGCTCGGCGATCTTCTTGTCCCGGGCGTTGAGCTTCAGCTCGCCCAGGAACTCCGCGCAGTCGCTGATCGACATCGCGGAGACCTCCGCGATCGACTTCTCCATGATCGTGACTGCGAGGACTATCGGCTTCAGGCGCGTGCCCTCACAGGTGGGGCAGGGCACCTCGCGCATGTAGCCCTCGAAGCGCTCGCGGCTGGCGTCGCTCTCGGCCTCGCTGTGCCGGCGCTTGACGAAGGGGACGGCGCCTTCGAAGGGCGTGGTGTAGACGCGCTCGCGGCCGTACCGGTTGCGGTAGCGGACCTCGATCTGTGTCTTGTGGCCGTGGAGCAGCGCCTTCCGGGCACGCTGTGGCAGGCCCGCGAAGGGGATGTCCGTCCGGAATCCCAGCGCGTCCGCGAGGGCGCCGATCAGGCGGCCGAAGTAGTCCTTGGTGTGCCCGTGCGACCAGGGGTGGATGGCGCCCTCGTCGAGGGACTTCTCCTCGTCCGGGACGATCAGCTCGGGGTCGACCTCCATGCGCGTGCCGATGCCGGTGCAGTCGGGGCAGGCCCCGAAGGGCGAGTTGAAGGAGAAGGAGCGCGGCTCCAGCTCCTCGAAGGAGAGGTCGTCGTACGGGCAGTACAGGTGCTCCGAGTACATGCGCTCGCGCTCGGGGTCGCCCTCGGGGAGGTCGACGAAGTCGAGCACGACCATGCCGCCGGACAGGCCGAGGGCGGTCTCCACGGAGTCGGTGAGGCGGCGCTTGGCGGAGTCCTTCACCGTGAGACGGTCGACGACCACCTCGATGGTGTGCTTCTCCTGCTTCTTCAGCGTGGGCGGGTTGGAGAGCTGGATCGTCTCGCCGTCCACCCGTGCGCGGGAGTAGCCCTTGGTCTGGAGATCGGCGAACAGGTCGACGAACTCGCCCTTGCGCTCGCGCACCAGCGGCGACAGCACCTGGAAGCGGCTCCCCTCCGGCAGCTCCAGGACCTTGTCGACGATGGCCTGCGGCGACTGCCGCGAGATCGGGCGGCCGCATTCCGGGCAGTGCGGCTTGCCGATCCGCGCGAAGAGCAGACGCAGATAGTCGTAGACCTCGGTGATGGTGCCGACCGTGGAGCGCGGGTTGCGCGAGGTCGACTTCTGGTCGATCGAGACAGCCGGGGACAGACCCTCGATGAAGTCGACGTCCGGCTTGTCCATCTGGCCGAGGAACTGACGGGCGTACGAGGAGAGCGACTCCACGTAGCGCCGCTGACCCTCGGCGAAGATGGTGTCGAAGGCCAGGGAGGACTTGCCCGACCCCGAAAGGCCCGTGAAGACGATGAGCGAGTCCCGGGGCAGGTCGAGCGAGACGTTCTTCAGATTGTGCTCGCGCGCGCCACGGACGATGAGACGGTCGGCCACGCCGGTCCGCACCTTTCTTGAGAGAAGTGACAGGGGCGGGGCCCCCGTGCTTTCTCAGACTAGGGGGAGCCACTGACAACGCCGGTCGGATTCCCGAGTTGCATAGCAATCCCCGACCATCCAGCATGCCCGACGCCACAGCCGACCATATAGCACGCGCATTCGATTTACGGGCCGGGCCCACCACCTTCACCCGAACGTGTGGCGGAGCTAGGGTCGGCGTCATGACTGATCACGCGCGTGACCTGGTGTCTGTACGTGAAGCGACCGAACGGCTGCTCATCGCGGTCGGCAAGCTGGACAACGCGTCCGTGTCGCAACCGTCACGGCTCCCCGGCTGGAGCCGCGGTCATGTTCTCGCCCACCTCGCCCGCAACGCGGACGCCCTCGCGAACGTCCTGGAGGGCCGTCCCATGTACGTCTCCGGCCGGGCCCGGGACGCCGACATCGAGCGGGACGCGCCCCGTCCGCTGGACGTCCAGCTCGGTGATCTCCGCGAGAGCGCGGCCCGCTTCCAGGAGGCGGCGGCCGTGCCCGCCGACTGGTCGCGCACGGTGGAGCTGCGCAACGGCGTCACCGACTCCGCGTCCCGGTTGCCCTTCCGGCGGTGGGCCGAGGTCGAGCTGCACCATGTGGACCTCGGCATCGGCTACGAGCTGGAGGATCTGCCGGCGGAGTTCGTGGAGCGGGAGATCGACTTCCTCGCGGACAGGTTCACCGGTCATCCAGAGGTGCCGTCCACCCGGCTGACGGACGGCACGCGCGCGTGGAGCACGGGCAGCGCAGCGCCTGAACCCGAGATCACCGTGACGGGATCCCGGGCCGACCTTCTGGGCTGGCTCGCCGGCCGCCGCGACGGAGCCGGCCTGACCGTGTCGGGCGGTCCCCTGCCGACGCTTCCACCCCTGTAGCCGACGGGCGGCCCGCCCTGCTCCGGGCCGGGGTCATGCCCGCCGCTCCCGGCCACCCACGGTGGCCCCTCTGCGGGCCCCGGCCCGGACTCCCGGCGATAGGCTGCCACCATGACGTACAGCGGACAGGTGACGGTCGGCGGCCCGGCGGACGTGCACGAGCTGAAGGACCTGATGATCACCAAGATCGCGGTGGGCCCGATGGACAACAACGCCTATCTGCTGCGCTGCCGGGCCACGGACGAGCAACTGCTGATCGACGCGGCGAACGACGCCCACACGCTGCTCGGCATGATCGGTGACGACGGCATCGCGTCCGTCGTCACCACGCACCGGCACGGCGACCACTGGCAGGCGCTCGCCGAGGTCGTGGCAGCCACGGGAGCACGCACCTACGCGGGCCGGGACGACGCCGACGGAATCCCCGTACCGACCGACGTCGCGGTCGACGACGGCGACACCATCCGGGTCGGGCGCGTGGAGCTCACCGCGCGCCATCTGGTCGGGCACACGCCGGGCTCGATCGCCCTCGTCTACGACGACCCGCACGGGCACCCGCATGTGTTCACGGGGGACTGTCTCTTCCCGGGAGGTGTGGGCAACACCCACAAGAATCCCAAGGCGTTCGCCAGTCTGATCCACGACGTCGAGACGAAGATCTTCGACGTACTTCCGGACGAGACGTGGGTCTACCCGGGGCACGGCAACGACACCACGCTGGGAGCCGAGCGGCCGCATCTGCCGGAGTGGCACGCACGGGGGTGGTGACCCCCGTCCCCGGGGGGCGTGAATCGCCGAACGCGCGCCCCGTGTGAATCCTCTGCACGCGCCGGCCCCCCGCGCGCACTCCCCGCGCACGCGGTTGCGCGGTCAACTGGAAGCAGCCCCGCGCGGGATGACGGCACCTGCGCGGTATGGGCCGCCGGTCCCATCGATCCCCGCCCTCGGCCGGCGGCCCGGGCAAGTCCCGTACCCCAGCGCCGCCCTGACGGCGCTTCAGGACTGTGCGTCTGCCTGTGCCGACCCGACCAGCGCCGCGACCCGCTCCACCCCGAACACATACCCCTGGACTCCGCACCCCGCGATGACCCCGTCGGCGCGCAGGGAGACGTACGAGTGGTGCCGGAACGACTCGCGCTTGTGGATGTTGGAGATATGGACCTCCAACACTGGGAGGCCGTCACAGGTGTTGAGCGCATCCAGGATCGCAACGGATGTGTGCGAGTAGGCGCCGGGGTTGATGACGATGCCGCAGTGGTTCAGCCGCGCCTCGTGGATCCAGTCGACCAGCTCACCCTCGTGGTTGGACTGCCGGAAGTCGATCGTGCCGCCGTGCGCGGCCGCCGCCTTGGCGCACAGGGCCTCGACGTCGGCCAGGGTCTCGGAGCCGTAGATCTCCGGCTGGCGCTGGCCGAGCAGGTTCAGGTTGGGGCCGTTGAGGATCATGATCGGGGCGTTGGCCAGGGTGCGGGGCACGGTTCCTCCGGTCCGTTCGGGGTCGAGCGGTCCGTCGATGACCGCTGCTCAGACCCCGGTTTATCACGGTGCACGGACCACGCCATGAGTCATACCCTCCGGGTATGACCGTGATCTCGTATCCGCCCAAGCCCTCCCCCGGCGACCGCATCGCCGTCATCTCGCCTGGCGCGGGCCTTCCCGGACTCTTCCCACGCCCCTTCGAACTGGGCCTGGAGCGGCTGCGCAAGGACTACGAACTCGAACCGGTCGAGTACCCGGCGACTCGCAAGATGGGTTCGACCCCGCAGGAGCGGGCCGACGACATCCACGCCGCGTTCGCCGACCCCGACATCAAGGCGGTCATGGCGTCGATCGGCGGCGACGACCAGATCACCGTGCTGCCGCTGCTGGACCGGGAGTTGATCCGGGCGAACCCGAAGCCGTTCTTCGGGATGAGCGACAACACGAACCTGCTCGCCTTTCTGCGCAACACCGGAATCGTCGGCTACCACGGCGCGACGGTGATGACCGCGCTGGGCCGCCCGGTGGCCATGGACCCGCTGACGGCGGAGTCGCTGCGGGCGGCGCTGTTCACGTCGGGCGAGTATGAGTTGAAGCCCGCCGAGCGTTGGAACGACGTCGACCGCGGCTGGGCCGACCCGGCGACCTTCGAGGCGGAGCCGGAGACGCGGCCCGGCGCCGGGTGGAGCTGGGTGAACCCCGAGCGGGTGGTGGAGGGCCGCAGTTGGGGCGGCTGCCTGGAGATCTTCGGCTGGCTGCTGATGGCCGACCGGGAGATCCCGCACGACCTCTCGGAGTTCGACGGCGGCGTACTGCTCCTGGAGACCTCGGAGGAGATGCCGAGCGGCACGGAGGTCTTCCGCACCCTGCGGAACATGGGCGAGCGCGGGCTGCTCCAGCGCTTCCCGGCGCTGCTGATGGGCCGCGCGAAGACCTGGTCCTTCGACCGCCCCAACAGCGCGGAGGAGGCCGCTCGTTACGCCGCCGAGCAGCGCGAGGCCGTCCTGCGCGCCATGGAGGCCTATGCCCCGGACACCACGATCGTCTTCGACGTCGACTTCGGGCACACCGGTCCGCAACTGGTGATCCCTTACGGCGGCCTGGTGCGCGTCGACGGGCCCGCCCGGCGCATCACCGTCACATACTGACGGGGCCGATCGCCCCCGCGCGCCCCCGTAACTCGCCGTCACTGTGGGTAGTTGACGCGGCATGCACGACGTACGCATCGTAAGGGCGCCCTCCATGCTGCGGCTCGCGGCCGCCTCGCTCGCCGGAACGGCCATCGAGTTCTACGACTTCTTCGTCTACGGGACCGCCGCGGCGCTGGTCCTGGGGCCACTGTTCTTCCCGACGTTCTCGCCGGTGGCGGGGACCCTGGCCGCCTTCGCGACGTTCGGGGTGGGCTTTGTGGCGCGGCCACTGGGATCGGTGCTGTTCGGGCACATCGGGGACCGGCACGGACGCCGGCCGGTCCTCATCGCCTCGCTGCTGCTGACCGGCGTCTCCACGGTCGCGGTCGGCTGCGTACCGACGTACGACACGATCGGTGTGACCGCTCCCCTCCTGCTGCTTGTGCTGCGCTTTCTGCAGGGGCTGGGGCTCGGCGGCGAGTGGGGCGGGGCCGTGCTGCTGACCGTGGAGCACGCGCCTGCCGAACGGCGAGGTCTGTGGTCGAGCTTCCCGCAGGTCGGGCCGGCGCTGGGCTTCCTGCTCGCCAACGGCGTGGTGCTGGGGCTGTCGGCGACGCTGTCCGACGCCCAGTTCGCCGCCTGGGGATGGCGGGTGCCGTTCTGGGCGGCAGGGGTGCTGGCCCTGGTGGGGCTGTGGCTGCGGTCGTCGCTCGCCGAGAGCCCCCGGTTCCTCGAAATCGACGACCACGCGCGCGTGCCGCTCGCCGAGGTGGTACGCGACCACTGGCGGCTCCTCCTGCTGACGGCCGGGGGGCTGTCGATCGGATACGCGATCTTCTACGCCGTGACGACCTGGTCGCTCGCGTACGCCACGGAGCGGCTCGGTGTGAGCCGCAGCGTCATGCTGACCTGCATCATGGGCGCGGTGGTGGTGAAGGGCTCACTCACACCGCTGATGGCGCTGCTCGGCGACCGGTACGGGCGGCGGCCTCTGTGCCTGATCGGGTGCGCTGTCGCCGCCCTGTGGATGTTCCCGATGGTCGCGCTCCTCGCGACGGGCGCGCCGCTGCCGATGTTCCTGGGCTTCGTCGGGGCGATGCTCGCGTTCATCACGATGTTCGCCGTGATCGCCGCGTATCTGCCGGAGCTGTACGAGCCCCGGGTGCGCTGCACGGGCGCCGCGGTGGGCTACAACCTCGGCGGCGTCCTCGGTGGCGCGCTCACCCCGATCGTGGCGACAGCGCTGGCCGAGCAGGGCGGTCGGGTGCCCTGGGGCGTGGCCGCATACCTCACGACCATTGCGTTGCTCAGCCTGGGGTGCTTCGCGCTGCTCCCGGAGACCCGCCCGGTGCGGGTGGCGGCGGCAGAGGCGACGGCCGGCTGACGCACGACGTCCATGGGTGGCTCGTACGCCCCTAGGGATTGATCGCGAGTTCCAGGTAGGCCGCGAACATCACCAGGTGGACGCCTCCCTGGAGGGGTGTGGCCCGGCCCGGCACCACGGTCAGGGAGGTCACCACGACGGTGAGCGCGAGCAGCACCATGTGGGTGGCGCCGAGGCCGAGGACCAGGGGTCCGGAGAGCCAGATGGAAGCCAGGGCGACTGCGGGAATGGTCAGGCCGATGCTGGCCATCGCGGAGCCGAGGGCGAGGTTGAGGCTGGTCTGCACACGGTCGCGGCGGGCGGAGCGCAGCGCGGCGATGGTCTCGGGGAGCAGGACGAGCAGCGCGATGATCACGCCGACGACGGCGTGGTGCAGACCGGCGGCCGCCACCGCGGACTCGATGGTGGGCGACACACCCTTGGCCAGTCCGACCACCCCCACCAGCGCGAGCCCCAGCAGGGCCAGGCTGATCCACGCGGTGCGCGCGGACGGCGCTTCGGCGTGGTCGTCCGCGGTGATCACCTCGCCCTGCCGGGTGATGGGCAGGAAGTAGTCGCGGTGCCGTACGGTCTGGGTCGCCACGAACAGCCCGTAGAGGATCAGCGAGGACACTGCGGCGAAGGTGAGCTGTACGCCGGAGAACTCCGGGCCCGGCTTGCTCGTGGTGAACGTGGGCAGCACCAGGCTGAGTGTGGCGAGCGTCGCGACGGTCGCGAGGGCGGCGCCGGTGCCCTCGGGGTTGAAGACGGCCGTGCCGTGGCGCAGGGAGCCCACGAGGAGGCTGAGGCCGACGACGCCGTTGCAGGTGATCATCACCGCCGCGAAGACGGTGTCCCTGGCCAGGGTCGAACTCTTGGCGCCGCCGTCGGCCATCAGGGTGACGATCAGGGCGACTTCGATGATGGTGACGGCGACGGCGAGGACGAGCGAACCGAAGGGCTCGCCGACCCGGTGGGCAACGACCTCGGCATGGTGCACGGCGGCCAGGACCGCCCCGGCCAGCACCACGGTGACCACCGCTACGACCGCGGCCGGCAGATCCCGTCCCCAGGTGAAGATGAGCAGGACCACCGCGAGCACCGGCACGAGGGACGTCCACCGGGTCGTGAGCGACCTGAGCCGAGGGGTCATGCGGCGATCGTCGCAGACGGGCCGGGGCCCCGCATTCCGGTCGGTGTGGGCCTTGTCGTCTCGGGTTCGCTGCTTCACATCGCCTCCTCCTGCGCACGCCTGCGCGTTGGACTCCATCACCACGGGACAGCGGTCGTCCTGGTCTCCTCCATCGGTTCGGTGGGTGCGGTCTCGGCATCAATGTCCGCACGAACGACCAGGGCGGTGGACGGCAATCCGCCGCACACCGCCCTGACTGCGTTGCTCTCGCGTCTCCGCGCGGTCAGGCGTCGATGCTGTCCTTCGGAGCGCCCTCGCTCGGCGCCTGCGCCGCTTCGGCGGCCGCCTGCTTCTTGGAGGCCCGGAGGCTGGTGATCGTGGTGATGACCAGGACCGAGCAGATCACGCCGAGCGAGACCGGGATGCTGATCTCGGGGACGTGGACCCCGGACTCGTGCAGGGCGTGCAGCACCAGCTTCACGCCGATGAAGCCGAGGATGATCGACAGGCCGTACGACAGGTGGACCAGCTTCTTCAGCAGGCCGCCGATGAGGAAGTACAGCTGCCTGAGGCCCATCAGCGCGAAGGCGTTGGCCGTGAACACGATGTACGGGTCCTGCGTGAGACCGAAGATCGCGGGGATCGAGTCGAGCGCGAAGAGCACGTCCGTGGTGCCGATCGCGAGGATCACGACCAGCATCGGGGTCATGACCCGCTTGCCGTTCTGCTGGATCCACAGCTTGGTGCCGTGGTAGCGGTCGGCCACACCGAAGCGCCGCTCGGCCGCCTTGAGCAGCTTGCTCTCCTCGTACTCCTCGTCCTCCTCCTCGGCCCGGGCCTCCTGGATGAGCTTCCAGGCCGTGTAGATCAGGAAGGCGCCGAAGATGTAGAACACCCACGAGAAGCTGGCGATGATCGCGGCGCCCGCGGCGATGAAGATCGCGCGCAGTACGAGGGCTATGAGTACGCCGATGAGGAGCACCCGCTGCTGGTACTGCGAGGGCACGGCGAACTTCGCCATGATCAGCACGAAGACGAAGAGGTTGTCGACACTCAGCGATTTCTCGGTGATGAAGCCGGCGAAGAACTCACCGGCGGGCTGGCCTCCGCCGAAGACGAGCAGCCCGAGGCCGAAGAGGCCTGCCAGCACGATCCAGACGACGGTCCAGATCCCGGCTTCCTTGATCGATACGTCGTGTGGCTTGCGGCCGATGAAGAAGTCGACCGCGATCAGTGCGGCCAGTCCTACGACGGTCAGGACCCACAGGGTCAGGGAAACATCCACTGCGCCTCCGGCAGTACGTAACGGCAAACAGTCAGTCAGCGTCGTCGCTGCCGGAGGTCTCTTCCACCCACAAATGGGCCGGCGCCCCGGGATCTGGCCTGATCCGTATTGACGGGTACGCCGCAGTAGTCAGGGAGTACTCCCCTCCGTGCCGAAAAGAGTACCCAATCACCAAGGAAAGGCAAAGTGGTTAGTAAAAGAATGACCAAAGGTGCAGGTCAGGGCGCTTTATATGCGCTTGGTGCGGGCGGGGGTGACGGTCACCGGTGCCATGCGCGGCGAGCCGCGGCCACCTGCGTGAGCACCTGCTGGAGCACCTGACTGCCGGAGGGCACGACCGGCGGCTCGTACGTCCAGGCGTGCCCCACCCACGGGTCGGCGAGGTGATCGTCGGCCACCGGAGTCAGTCGCAGAAGCGAACGCCACAGGGGGTCGAGCAGCGGTCCGTAACCCGCGGAGTCCTCGCGGTCGGCCACCATCATCAGATGGACGCCGACGGCCGGGCCCTCGTCGGCGAGATAGCGCAGCTGGGTCACCGCCCGGTCGTCGAAGCCGTGCGGGAAGTCGTTGACCACCAGCAGGTGCTGGGAGGTGTCCATGCCCGGTGGCAGGGCGTCGGCCGCGCCGCCCCGCACCGCCATCTGCACGAGGTCGACGCGCTGAGTGAGTCTGGCCAGGACGTCCGCCACACCGGCGGCACCTACGGCGGGCGGCGCCGCGAGCGCCCCGGTCTGCACCAGCGGTGCCAGCGCCTGCGCTCCGGAACCGGCCGGGTCGATCACATGCACGGTGAACTCGCCCGCCGGATGCACGGCGAGCAGCCGGGCCGCGTGGGCCACCGCCGACTCCATCGCCAGACGCCGCAGATCGTGCGAGTCGGCGAACGAGCCGTCGAGCGCCCCGGCACGTCCGCTGTCGATCCACAGGCTGCGCTCCAGCGGCAACCGGACCAGCATCGGGATGCGCAGCTGGGCACACTCGGGCAGATGCAGCTCGCCCAGGCGCAGAGCCATCGGCATCTCCATCGGCACCCGGTAGCCGTGCCAGACGGGGTTGTCCCAGCCCGCGTACGCCGGTGGCAGCGCGGGTTCGACGACAGCGGCCTCGGCGGTGAGCTGGGCGACATCCCGGTCGAGGGCCTCTTTGGCCTGGTCGACGAGCTGGGTGTGCCGGGCGCGGGCGGCCTCGCGCGCGGCGTCGGCCTGCCCCCCGATCCGGCCGCGCGGGTCGGACAGGACCTGCTCCAGCTCCTTGTCCATGCGCGATTCGGCGAAGTCGACTGCGCTGCGGTAGGCGGCCGTGGTGCGGGCCAGGTCCTCGAACATGCCCCACACCTGGTTGTAGAGCCGCTCGTCCATGGACCAGCCGGTGGCGTCGCCCGCGATGGGCTGGGCGGGCTGACCCGGCGCCGCAGGGGGCGCGGTCGGCGGGGGCGGGGGCGGCGCCCCGTTCTGCCGACGGGGATGGTTGTAGTCGATCGGACCGGCGGCGGTGGGCGCGGACGGCTCCGTGAGGGCGGACGGGTCGGCCGAGGCCGGCCCTCCGGGGTAGCCCGTACGGGATCCCGCGCCGGCCTGAGGGCTCTGGGCGCCGTAGGGTGAGCTGCTCTGGTCCGGGCCGAGGGTGGGGGCGGCCGACTGCCTCGTGCGGTCACCGTCCGCCGTGCGCGGTGGGGGCGCCGCCACGGAGCGGGCCAGTCCGCGGGCCACGGCGTCGTTTATGGTGCCGGCGAGCTGGTGAGCCTGGGGCAGGTGCTGGTCGGTGAAGAGCTCGGCGAGCCCGCCCGCATAGCCCTGACCGACCGCGCGCACCTTCCAGGCGCCCTGGCGGCGGTAGAGCTCCAGGGCGACGACGGCCGTTTCCGCTTCCAGGCCGGTGATCGTGTAGCTGGCGACCTCGGTTCCGTCCAGCCCGGTGACCGCGACGAAGGGGGCGGCCAGGGCACCGAAGCGGTTCGGCCCTCCCCCGACGCCGTTGGGCAGGGCGAGCAGCACATGGACGCGGTGCACCGTGTCCGGCATGGCGTCCAGATCCACCGCGAGGCGATGGTCGGCGGCCGCCTGCCGGGGGACCTCAAGTCCGGGCAGGGTGGGTGCGCCCGGGTGGGCCACCCGCTCCACCGCGTGGACCTTGCCCTGGTCGTCGCTGAGCGTGGCCACGGCCACGATCGGCGTGCCGGCCGAGACCCGGATCTCGAGACGGGCCTGGGAGAGCGGGTGGTTCTGCCCCCGCACCAGCTCGGCCGTCATCGCCTTCGTCCCCCTGTGTCGTGTGTCGGTGTCGTGTGCCGCTCGCCGGGCCCGCCCTAAAGGAGCGGCAGGATCGCCGGCATCAGGTCCTGGAAGGTGCGACCGTTGGCCGGGTTGCCGAGGGCCGTCATCGTCCAGCCCGGGCCATTGCGGTGCACCTTCGCCATGATCTGGGCCGTGTACTGGCCGCCGCCCGCCAGCGTGTAGCGGGCGAGCTCCTGGCCGTTGGTCTCGTCGACGAGGCGGCAGAACGCGTTCTGCACCTCCTGGAAGGTCTGGCCCGTGAAGGAGTTCACGGTGAAGACGATCTGGTCGATGTGGACCGGGAGGCGCTGCAGGTCGACGAGGATCGCCTCGTCGTCGCCGCCCTGGCCGACACCGCCGACGAGGTTGTCACCTGTGTGCCGAACGGAGCCGTCATCGCTCACCAGGTGGCGGAAGAAGACGACGTCGACCGGCTGCTTGTCCGCGAACAGGACGGCGGAGGCGTCGAGGTCGATCTCCCGGGTGCGCGAACCGAACAGGCCGCGGCGCGGGGCCGCCTGCCAGCCGAGACCCATGCGCACCGCGGTCAGGCTGCCGCCGTCGTTCTTCTGCAGACTGATGGCCTGACCCTTGGTCATGTTGACGGTCACGCGCTGTTTCCCCTCTCGAGCATTCCCCTGTTGCCGCGATACCGCGGATGACCAGAACCCTACGCAGGGGCACTGACAGTGCCGTACCCCGGTCCGCACTTTGTGTCGGTCTTGCAACACAGCGCATTCCCGGCGAGGTCACTGAGGCCTCCGTGGCCCGTCAGGCCAGTCCCGCCTCCTTCATCTGGCGGAGTTCCTTCTTCATCTCGGAGACCTCGTCGCGCAGCCGGGCGGCGATCTCGAACTGCAGGTCCGCGGCTGCGGCGCGCATCCGCGCGGTCAGCTCTTCGATCTGCTCGGCGAGTTCGGCCGCGGGACGGTCGGTGGGCACGGTTTCCCCGGCCTTGCCCTTGGCCCTCTTGGCCGCCTTCCCGCCCTTGACCGCGTGCTCGCCCAGGGAAGGCACCGGGGCCTTGGTGCCGCGGCCGTCCTTCTTCGCCTTGCGGTAGCCCGTACCGAGCAGCTGCTCGGTGTCGACGTCCTCGCGCGCGATCTGCGCGACGATGTCGTTGATCTTCTTGCGCAGCGGCTGAGGGTCGACGCCGTTCGCCTTGTTGTACGCGACCTGCTTCTCCCGGCGGCGGTTGGTCTCCTCGATGGCCTTCTCCATCGCCGGGGTGATCTTGTCGGCGTACATGTGGACCTGGCCGGAGACATTACGTGCCGCGCGGCCGATGGTCTGGATCAGTGAGGTGCCGGAGCGCAGGAAGCCCTCCTTGTCGGCGTCGAGGATCGCCACGAGGGAGACCTCGGGCAGGTCCAGGCCCTCACGCAGGAGGTTGATGCCGACCAGCACATCGAACTCGCCGGAGCGCAGTTCGCGCAGCAGCTCGACGCGGCGCAGGGTGTCGACGTCGCTGTGCAGATAGCGGACCTGGATGCCGAGTTCCAGGAAGTAGTCGGTGAGGTCCTCGGCCATCTTCTTGGTGAGCGTGGTGACCAGGACGCGCTCGTCCTTCTCCACGCGCGTGCGGATCTCGTGCACCAGGTCGTCGATCTGACCCTCGGTGGGCTTGACGACGACCTCCGGGTCGACCAGGCCGGTGGGGCGGATGATCTGCTCGACGACGCCGTCCCCGCGGGAGAGCTCGTAGGTGCCCGGGGTCGCCGAGAGGTAGACGGTCTGCCCGATGCGCTCCTGGAACTCCTCCCACTTCAGGGGGCGGTTGTCCAGAGCGGAGGGCAGCCGGAAGCCGTGCTCGACGAGGGTGCGCTTGCGGGAGGCGTCGCCCTCGTACATGGCGCCGATCTGCGGCACGGTGACATGCGACTCGTCGATGACGAGCAGGAAGTCCTCGGGGAAGTAGTCCAGCAGGGTGTTCGGCGCGGAGCCGGGCAGGCGGCCGTCGAAGTGCATCGAGTAGTTCTCCACGCCGGAGCAGGTGCCGATCTGGCGGAGCATCTCGATGTCGTACGTCGTCCGCATCCTGAGGCGCTGGGCCTCCAGGAGCTTGCCCTGCTTCTCCAGCTCGGCCAGGCGCTCGCCGAGTTCCTTCTCGATGTCGTTGATGGCCCGCTCCATGCGCTCGGGGCCCGCGACGTAGTGGGAGGCCGGGAAGACGTACAGCTGTTCGTCGTCGCTGACGATCTCACCGGTGAGCGGGTGGAGGGTGGACAGCGCCTCGATCTCGTCGCCGAACATCTCGATGCGGACGGCCAGCTCCTCGTAGACCGGAAAGATCTCGATGGTGTCGCCGCGCACCCGGAAGGTGCCGCGGGTGAAGGCCATGTCGTTGCGCGTGTACTGGATGTCCACGAAGCGGCGCAGCAGCTCGTCGCGGTCGATCTCCTCGCCGACCCTGAGCGGGACCATGCGGTCGACGTACTCCTGCGGCGTACCGAGACCGTAGATGCAGGAGACCGAGGCGACCACGACGACGTCGCGGCGGGTGAGCAGCGAGTTGGTCGCGGAGTGGCGCAGGCGCTCGACCTCCTCGTTGATCGAGGAGTCCTTCTCGATGTAGGTGTCCGACTGCGGGACGTAGGCCTCGGGCTGGTAGTAGTCGTAGTACGAGACGAAGTACTCGACGGCGTTGTTCGGCAGAAGCTCTCTGAACTCGTTCGCCAGCTGGGCGGCCAGGGTCTTGTTCGGGGCCATCACCAGGGTGGGGCGCTGAAGCTTCTCGATCATCCACGCGGTGGTGGCGGACTTGCCGGTGCCGGTCGCGCCGAGGAGGACGACGTCCTTCTCACCGGCTTCGATGCGCCGGGCGAGATCGGCGATGGCCGTCGGCTGGTCGCCGCTCGGCTGGTAGGGGCTGACGACCTCGAAGGGCGCCACCGTGCGTTCGATGTTGGAAACGGGCCGCATGGAGTCCACCGTACGACCCCGCACTGACAACGGGCTCGGATCACCAGTTCTGCGGGGTGCGGGAGCGCTGGCGGGTCGGCTGCCGGCGGGAGCGGAGTGCGATGCGGCGGGGCTGGTGGGGCCGGTCGGGCGCGTGGGCCGGGACGCCGGGCTTGTCTTCGGCTCGGGGCCAGTGGGGCTTGCCCATGACCATGAGGGGGTCGAACAGCACGACGACGCCCGCGAGGCAGAGGAAGGCGAGGGGGCCGATCAGCATGGGGGCGAGCAGCGCCGCCGGTGAGTCCCCCGTGGACGGGTCGGCGGGGGCGTGGAGGTGGACGCTGAGGGCTGCCATGCCCGTGTAGTGCATGCCGCTGACCGCGAGCCCCATGATGAGGCTGGCGCCCACGCTCCACCACAGTCCTCTGACCTGTCCGGCCGCCCACAGTGCGGCCGTGGCGGCGACCATGGCTATGACGACGGAGGCGGCGACGGTGAGCGTGTTGTACTCCAGTTTGCCGTTCAGCTGCATGCCGGCCATGCCCAGGTAGTGCATCGACGCGATGCCGAGGCCGGTGATGGTGCCTCCGGTGAACAGGGCGGTGCCCCTGGCGCCCCGGTAGCCGACGATGAAGATCCCGATGCCGACCATCACGATGGCGATGCCCAGGCTGGCGTACGTCATCGGTTTGTCGTAGTGGATCGGCGCCTCTTTGACCTTGAAGCCCATCATCGCGATGAAGTGCATGGTCCATATGCCGGAACCGATCGCCGCGGAGCCCAGGGCGAGCCATCCGGGGCGCCAGGAGCCGGCCACGAGCATGGATCTCGTGGTGCAGCGCAGGCCGAGTGCACCGCCGAGGCAGGCCATGAGGTAGGCCACCACGGGTGTGACGAGGCCGTAGCTGAATCCGTCGACCGTGCCTTGCATGCGCGGCTACCCTTCCGCCCTCTTTCGTCCCGGAATGCCCTGATGTACGCCCCCTCCCAGGACCGCAACGAACGGTCAGGGTTGAGGCAGAGAGTATGACTCGCACCGGAATGCTCGAACGATTTTCCGGCAAAGAAACACGTCCCTGCCCCAGTTGTGCCGCTGTGGTGAGCGGTCTCGGGCATCACCATTCAATCTGTGGCCATCCTGTACCCCTCTGGCGTTGACCCTCTGCTGTCACGGTGGAGCCGTCCGTGATTCTTCGACGCGAGGAGTACGCATGCACGCGCGCGCAGTTGCCGCCACGACCACCGCGCTCCTGGGGACCGTCGCCCTGTTGTTCCCTGCCGCCGACGCCGGCGCCGACAGTGCTGTCGGGCAGCCTGTGGTCATCGCCCACCGGGGCGCCTCGGCGCAGGCGCCCGAGAACACCCTCGCCGCCGTCGACAAGGCGGCCGAGCTGGGCATCCAGTGGGTCGAGAACGATGTGCAGCGGACCAAGGACGGCGAGCTCGTGGTGATCCACGACGACAGCCTGCAGCGCACCACCGACGTGGAGGAGATCTTCCCCGACCGCGCGCCCTGGAAGGTGAAGGACTTCACGGCCGCCGAGATCGCACGCCTCGACGCGGGGAGCTGGTTCGCCCCCTCCTATGCGGGCGCGCGCGTGCCGACGCTCAAGGAGTACCTGCGTCGAGTCGAGCACCATCACCAGAAGCTCCTTCTCGAAATCAAGAAGCCGGAGCTGTATCCGGGAATCGAGCAGCAGACGCTCAAGCTCCTCGGCAACGAAGGCTGGCTCGACCGGCAGCACCTCACGGGCCGGCTGATCGTGCAGAGCTTCAGCGCGGACAGTGTGCGGACCGTCCACGAGCTGAAGCCCACCGTCAGGACGGGGTTCCTCGGGACACCGTCCATGGCGGAGGTTTCCGGGTACGCGCGCTTCGTCGACCAGATCAACCCGTCGTACGGCACCCTCTCGGCCCGCTATGTCTCCGCCGTCCACGGCTTCACCGGCGCCCACGGCAGGCCGCTGGAGGTCTTCACCTGGACCGTGGACGATGCGGCCACCGCCCGGCGGGTCGCCAGGTACGGCGTCGACGGCATCATCACCAACAAGCCCGACGTGGTGCGCGAGGCACTCGGCGGGGAGTGACGGTCCCGGGGGCCGGTCGCCGGTCATTGTCAGTGGCGGGTCGTACGGTGGGCGCATGGACAGCCATGGGCAGGACGAGCAGCAGGTCGTGTGGACCGTCGTCGACAGCGACATCGGTCCGCTGTTGCTGGCCGCGACGACCGAGGGCCTGGTCAACGTCGTGTTCCACGCCACGGACGCGGTGCGTGACAGGGCGCTCGACCGGCTGGCGTCCCGGCTGGGCGCCGAGCCGGTCGAAGCACCCGGCTCTCCCCTGCTGGCCGAGGCGATACGTCAGGTGGAGGCCTACTTCGCGGGTGAACGGCGGGACTTCCGGCTGCCGCTGGACTGGTCTTTGATCTCGGGCTTCAACCGTCAGGTGCTGCGCGAGCTGGCGTCCGGCGTGCCGTACGGCACAGTGGTCGGTTACGGCGATCTGGCCGACCGGGTCGGCCAGCCGGGCGCGGCCCAGGCGGTGGGCATGGCGATGGGCTCCAACCCGCTGCCGGTGGTCGTGCCCTGCCACCGGGTCGTCGAGAGCGACGGCGGCATCGGCGGGTTCGGCGGCGGTCTGGAGACCAAGCGGAGGCTGCTGGCGCTGGAGGGCGTGCTGCCCGAGCCTCTGTTCTGAGGCCCGGGCCCACTCACGCGTAGTGACGTGCCTCCAGGACGTTGCCGTCCGGATCGCGGAAGTAGAAGCTGCGGGGTGCCTTGCCGCGTGCGCCGAAGGAGTCGCGGGAGATGTCCGAGACGGGGACCGAGCGCTCCTCCAGGCGTGTGCGCAATGCGTCGAAGTCGTGCTCCGACAGTGCCAGGCAGACGTGGTTGACAGGGTGGCCCGCGCTCCCGGCGGCGTCGGGGAGCATGTTCATGCGTTCGGCCATGCTGAGAGGTGCGAGGTCGAAGATGGTCTCGTCATTGAGGCGTACGGAAGGGAAGGACACCTCGCCCGCGGCGAACTCGGTGACCCTCAGGGGCTCCAGTCCCACCGCCTTCTCGTAGAAGTCGGCGGCGGCGACCGGGTCGCGCACCCACAGGACGACGTGATCGAGACGTGTCGTGTTGTCCGTCATGCCCCCAGGCTGGTGTCGTCCCTCACCGGCCGCAAGGGTTTGACGGGACCCGCCGCCCGCCAGAGATGAGGGAAGACCGACAGACAGGAGGCAGGCGCGTGACGCTGGTGGTGTCCGAAGAGGTGCAGGAAGCGGTCCACGCGCGTCGGCCCGTGGTGGCCCTGGAATCCACGATCATCGCGCACGGGCTGCCGCGGCCGCGCAATCTGCAGGTGGCGCTCGAGCTGGAGGAGGCCGTACGGCAGGAGGGCGCCGTCCCGGCGACGATCGCCGTGCTGGACGGGCGGCCTCGGGTCGGCCTGGACAAGGAGCAGCTGGAGCGGGTCGCCAACGAGGACGGGATCCGTAAGCTGGGCCACCGCGACCTGGCCCTCGCCGTTGCCTCCGGGGCGAGCGGGGCGACCACGGTCTCCGCGACCGCGCTGCTGGCGGCGCTGGCCGGAGTGCGGGTCTTCGCCACCGGCGGGCTCGGCGGGGTGCACCGGCAGTGGACGGTGACGCAGGACGAGTCCGCCGACCTGGGCCTGCTGGCGCGCACGCGGATCACGGTGGTGTGCGCGGGGGTGAAGTCGATCCTGGACGTACCGGCGACTCTGCAGCGGCTGGAGACACTGGGCGTCGCGGTGGCCGGGTACGGCACGGACCGTTTCCCCGGCTTCTACCTCTCCGACTCGGGACACCCGGTGGACTGGACGCTGAACAGCCCGCAGCAGGTGGCGGAGGTCATGCGGGCCCAGGACGCGCTCGGTGTCCCGGACTCGGCGCTGATCGTGGCCAACCCCGTTCCGGAGGCGGAGCAACTGGATCCCGGGCTGCACGCACGCGTGCTCGCCGACGCGCTGCGGGCCTGCGAGGAGGAGGGAGTCAGCGGCCAGGCCGTCACACCGTTCCTGCTCGACCATCTGGTGCGGCACACCGACGGTGCCTCGCTGCGGGCCAACCTGGCCGCAGTTCGTGGCAACGTACGGCTGGCGGGACGGATCGCGGCGGCCTGGGCCGGGGCGTGAGCGGCTCGGGGACGCCGGGGCCGGGGGCCGCTTCGGCCCGCCGTGGCTCCCCGAGCGGTGCGCTGCTGGTGGTCGGGGACGTGGTGACGGACGTCGTCGCCCGGCATCGAGGGCCTCTGGCCGCGGGTACCGACACGGCCGCCGTGATCCGGACGGTGCCCGGTGGTGCGGGCGCCAATGTGGCCTGCTGGGCTGCCCATTGGGGTTGTGCGGAGGTGCGACTGCTCGGACGGGTGGGGAGGGACGCGGCAGCGTGGCACGAGCGGGAGCTGGCCGCCGCCGGGGTGCGGTCACGTCTGGTCATCGATCCGCAGGCGCCGACCGGGACGGTGATCTGCCTCGTCGACTCGGGCGCTTCGGCAGAGCGGACGTTCCTCACCGACAGCGGTGCCTCGCTGCGTCTCGAGCCCGGTGACTGGTCGGACACCTTGCTCGACGGCGTCGCATGGCTGCATCTGTCCGGCTACCTGCTCTTCTCCGAGCAGAGCCGCGCGCTGGTGGCGCTGGCCCTGGCGTCGGCACGCGCGCGTGGGGTGCCGGTGAGTCTGGATCCGGCGTCGGCCGGTTTCCTCATGGAGCTGGGCGTCGACCGTTTCCTTGCGTCGGCCGAAGGGGTGGAGGTCCTGCTGCCCAGCCGGGACGAGGCGTGCCTGCTCACCGGGTTGCCGGATGCGGCGGACGCGGCGGCGAAACTGAGCCTCCACGTCCCGCTGGTGGTCGCCAAGCAGGGGGCGGACGGGGCTCTGGTCGCCCGCTCCGGCACCGTGCACAGTCGGGTGCCCGCCGCACCGGCGAGACCCTTGGACACCACCGGCGCCGGCGACGCGTTCACGGGCGCGTTCCTCACCGCCCTGCTCGCCGGCTCCGAGCCCGAGGCCGCGGCGGTGGACGGGTGTCTGGCGGGTGCGCGGGCGGTCGAACAGGTGGGCGGCAGGCCTCCGGTGAGCAGCTGACAGCAGGCAGAACGGCGAGCCTGGCCCGCCTTGTCGACCACCTCCTGGGCGCGGCAGTTCCCCTCACGTCCACCCCTTGCGTCCCCACGCCGAAATCATCGGAACCGCGGCAAGATCCATGGTGTCGGAGGGTGGTGAGGGCCTCGGAGCACGCTCCCGTCCCGGACTGCCGGTTGTCGAGGAGAGACCCGTCCGTTGACGTCATACCGCGATCATCCCATTTATCCGACTTGCCGGGAGGGGTCGACGCTCCGGTGCGACGGGAGGTCCGCGACGAGGTGGATGAGGTATCGGGCGCCGGGCGCATCGAGACGGGCGGTCGGCCCGTGCCGGACGCCAGGCGGTGTAATTCCCGCCACGGGACCGCCACAGGTCCCACAGGCCAACTCCCGTTGTCCACAGGCCGGAACCAAGCGGAACCCATGGTTTCCACAGGCTTACCCGCCGCTCACGCGGCCCTGGCACACTGGCGCGACAGGCGCAGGATGCGGCGCGAGGGGATCCGAGCAAGGAGATCCAGATGTCCATGGCAGGGAATCTGCGGAAGGTCACGAGCCTCGGCACGGTCGACGGCCTCCGCAAGGTGGCGCGGCTGGCCCGGCGGCGCAGGCGTGTCGACCTGAGCCACCCCGCGCGATCCCCGCTGGGCACCTCGGTGGTGAACTGCGTGGCGTACGAGGAAGGGGGCCGCGTCCCCATCGGTGGCGACCTGGTCGACACGGTGGAGCGGGTACGCAAGAGCGGCGACGGCTTCGTCTGGCTCGGTCTCCACGAGCCGACGAACCAGGAGTTCGCCGGCATCGCCGAGCTGTTCGACCTGCATCCGCTGGCCGTCGAGGACGCGATCGAGGCACATCAGCGCCCGAAGGTCGAGCGGTACGGGGAGACGCTGTTCGCGGTGTTCAAGACGGTCTGCTATGTCGAGCACGAGGAACTCACGGCCACGAGCGAGGTGGTGAACACCGGCGAGATCATGGTGTTCGTCGGCCAGGACTTCGTGATCAGCGTGCGGCACGGACGGCACGGTTCGCTGGGCCCGCTGCGCGAGGAGCTGGAGGCGGAGCCCGGCCAGCTCGCCAAGGGGCCGTCCGCGGTGCTGCATGCGATCGCGGACCATGTGGTCGACGACTACCTCAACGTCATCGACTCGGTACAGGCCGACATCGAGCACGTCGAGACCGATGTCTTCGCGGAGAACGGCGCGCGAGCGGATCCCGGCCGCATCTATCAGCTCAAGCGTGAACTGCTGGAGCTGAAGCGGGCGGTGGTCCCACTCGGCCGTCCGCTCGCGGATCTCGCCAACCGGCCGATCCGGGTGGTGGAACCGGAGATACAGGCCTACTTCCGCGACGTGTCCGACCACCTGCAGCGGGCCACGGAGCAGATAGCCGCCTTCGACGAGCTGCTCAACTCGATCCTGCAGGCCCACCTCGCCCAGGTGACGGTCGCGCAGAACGAGGACATGCGGAAGATCACGGCATGGGCCGCGATCGTCGCGGTGCCGACGATGGTCTGTGGGGTCTACGGAATGAACTTCGACCACATGCCGGAGCTCCACTGGCGATACGGCTACGGCATGGTCATCGGCGTCATATCCCTCGTCTGCCTGGTGCTCTACCGCGGTTTCCGGCGCAACGGCTGGCTCTGAGCGGGCCCGTGATGCGCGCCGGACGGGGCTGCGGTGCCGGCGAGGCAGGGCATCGGGTCAGCGTGCCGTGCTCCTGGCGTAGACCCGCTCCGCCCAGGCGCCGATCTGGTCCTCCGTCAGGTGCTGGGCCAGGTCGGCCTCGCTGATCATGCCGACCAGGCGCTTGTTCTCGATGACGGGCAGGCGGCGGATCTGGTGGTCCTCCATCTCCTGGAGCACCTCGCTGACATCGGCGCCGGCGTCGATCCAGCGCGGCGTGCCCTTGGCCATCTCGCCCGCCGTGACCTTGGCCGGGTCGTGGCCCATGGCCACACAGCCGACCACGATGTCCCGGTCGGTGAGGATGCCGCAGAGCCGTTCGTTCGCGTCGCTGATGGGCAGGGCTCCGACGTTGAGCTCACGCATCAGCTGGGCGGCACGGTCCAGGGTCTCGTGGGCGGGGATCCACTGGGCACCACGGTGCATGATTTCTCCGGCGGTGGTCATGGGGTACCTCCCGGTGCCGGACGGCCGGCGCGGCGCAGGACAC
The DNA here is from genome assembly GCF_052245645.1 of Streptomyces sp. KR55. Classification (NCBI taxonomy): domain Bacteria; kingdom Bacillati; phylum Actinomycetota; class Actinomycetes; order Kitasatosporales; family Streptomycetaceae; genus Streptomyces; species Streptomyces sp. KR55. Next base: position 22,103 of record NZ_JBQQCE010000122.1, read on the forward strand.
GCCGCTAGTCCCGGCGCCCTACATTCTCGCCGGGTCGCGCGGCGCACGCACCCGGAACTCCGGCAGCCGGAGCGGGCAGGGGGAGGCGCTCACGGAAGGGATGGATCACGTACTCCGCTTAGGGCCTGTCCGGCGGATCATGCCGC
>NZ_JBQQCE010000123.1:0-22237 GCF_052245645.1 Streptomyces sp. KR55
CGGCCGCGCACGTCGAGGACCAGCTTGCGCAGGTCGTCGGCGGTGGTGCCGTCCGGGACCTGGCCGGTGACCAGGGCGACGCCGCGCACGTCCTTGGCGGAATCGGCGAGGCCGGCGGCGGCCTGGAGCACCTTCTCGGCGCGGAACTTCTCGATCTCCTTCTCGGCGTCCTTCAGCTTGCCGAGCATGGTGGAGACCTTCTCCGGCAGGTCCTCCGGGCGGCCCTTGAGCAGCTCGGTGAGCTGGTTGACGACCGTGTGCTCGCGGGCGAGGAAGTTGTAGGCGTCCACGCCGACCAGGGCCTCGATCCGGCGGACACCGGAGCCGATGGACGACTCGCCGAGCAGCTTCACCAGGCCCAGCTGGGCGGTGTTGTGCACATGCGTGCCGCCGCACAGCTCCTTGGAGAAGTCGCCGATGGTCACGACGCGCACGCGCTCGCCGTACTTCTCGCCGAACTCGGCGATGGCGCCCTGCTTGCGGGCCTCGTCGATGCCCATGATGTCGGCGCGCACGTCGAGGTCGCGGGCGAGCACCTCGTTGATCTTCTGCTCGACGTCGGTCATCACGGCCGTCGGTACGGCGGACGGCGAGCCGAAGTCGAAGCGGAAGCGGCCGGGCTGGTTCTCGGAGCCGGCCTGGGCGGCCGTCGGGCCGAGGGCGTCGCGCAGAGCCTGGTGGGTGAGATGGGTGGCCGAGTGGGCGCGGGCGATGGCCTTGCGGCGCCGGTTGTCGATCGAGGCCTGAGCCTTGGCACCGACCGTCACCTCGCCGACCTGGACGACGCCCTTGTGGACGTACACGCCCGGGACCGGCTTCTGGCAGTCGCGGACCTCGATCACGGCGCCGGTGTCGACCTTGATCCGGCCGGTGTCGCCGATCTGGCCGCCGCCCTCGGCGTAGAACGGCGTGCGGTCGAGGACGATCTCGACCTCGTCGCCCTCGGTGGCGGCCGGGGAGGAGACGCCGTCGACGAGGATGCCGACGATCGTGGACTCGCCCTCGGTGTCGGTGTAGCCGATGAACTCGGTCTCCCCGGCGCTGTCGGCGATCTCGCGGTAGGCGCCGAGGTCGGCGTGGCCGGTCTTCTTGGCCTGGGCGTCGGCCTTGGCGCGCTCCCGCTGCTCCTTCATCAGGCGGCGGAAGCCGTCCTCGTCCACGGATAGGCCCTGCTCGGCGGCCATCTCCAGGGTGAGGTCGATCGGGAAGCCCCACGTGTCGTGGAGCAGGAAGGCCTTGTCGCCGGGCAGAACGGTGGAGCCGGCGGCCTTGGTGTCGGCGACGGCGGTGTCGAGGATGTTGGTGCCGGCCTTCAGCGTCTTGAGGAAGGCGTTCTCCTCGGCGAGGGCCACCTTCTCGATGCGCTCGCGGTCGGTGATGAGCTCGGGGTACTGCTGGCCCATCATGCCGATGACGACGTCGATCAGGTCCTTGACGACCGGGCCGGTGGCACCGAGCAGGCGCATGTTGCGGATGGCGCGGCGCATGATGCGGCGCAGGACGTAGCCGCGGCCCTCGTTGCCGGGGGTGACACCGTCGCCGATGAGCATCACGGACGTGCGCATGTGGTCGGTGACCACGCGCAGGGAGACGTCCGAGTCGTGGGCGTCGCCGTAGCGCACGCCGGTCAGCTCGGTGGCCTTGTTGATGACGGCCATCGAGGTGTCGATCTCGTACATGTTCTGCACGCCCTGCAGAATCATGGCGAGCCGCTCCATGCCGAGGCCGGTGTCGATGTTCTTGCTCGGCAGCTCGCCGAGGATCTCGAAGTCCTCCTTGCCGGTGCCCTCGCCACGCTCGTACTGCATGAAGACGAGGTTCCAGATCTCCACGTACCGCTCGTCGTTGACGGCGGGGCCGCCCTCGACGCCGAACTCGGGACCGCGGTCGTAGTTGATCTCGGAGCACGGGCCGCACGGGCCGGGGACGCCCATGGACCAGTAGTTGTCCTTCTTGCCGAGGCGCTGGATGCGCTCGGCGGGCACGCCCACGACATCGCGCCAGATGCGCTCGGCCTCGTCGTCCTCGAGGTAGACGGTGATCCACAGACGCTCGGGGTCGAGGCCGTAACCGCCCTTGTCCTGGGGCGTGGTGAGCAGCTCCCAGGCGTACTTGATGGCGCCTTCCTTGAAGTAGTCGCCGAAGGAGAAGTTGCCGCACATCTGGAAGAACGTGCCGTGCCGCGTGGTCTTGCCGACCTCTTCGATGTCGGGTGTGCGCACGCACTTCTGCACGCTCGTGGCGCGGGCGTAGGGAGGCTTGACCTCGCCCAGGAAGTAGGGCTTGAAGGGCACCATGCCGGCCGGGACGAGGAGCAGAGTCGGGTCGTCCGCGATGAGCGACGCCGAAGGGACGACGGTGTGCCCGCGCTCCTCGAAGAAGCTCAGCCAGCGGCGGCGGATCTCAGCCGACTCCATCAGTGGTCCTCATTCCGGTTGTACGAGTACGTCGTGCTGTCGATGACGTACGTCTTCGGCTTGTTGCGGTTCTCGATGGCGGCATACCGCCGCAGCGTGGGGAGTTCGGGGTCCTCGTGGATGCCGAGCGCCTCCCCCAGCTCGGCCTCCCGCTGGGCCATGTTGTCGCGGACGTCGAGGGCGAAGCCCACCGCGCGGTCCTTGAGCCGGTGGCCCGCGTCGATCGCCTTGTTCGCGGCCGTGGCGGCGAGGCTCTCGGGGGTCAGCTGCTTCAGCTTGCGGTTGACCTTGGTGGTGGCCCACACTCCGGCGGCGACACCCGTGGTGAACCAGAACGTACGGCGGAACATCGCTAGGTCTCAGTCCTTCTTCCGCTTCGCCCGCCGCGCGGCCGGGACGGTCCGGCCCACGATCACGGTACGCCTCGACGTCCTGGCGGGCACGTCCTCCTTGCGGCCGCCGAGGGCCCGGCGTACGCCGTAGCCGAAGGCGGCGACCTTGACCAGGGGCCCGCCGAACGTGGAGGCGACGGTCGTCGAGAGCGCGGACGCGTTCGACGTGACCTCCTGGACGTCCGAGGCGATCGCGTCGACCCGCTCGATCTGGGTCTGTGCGGAGCGCACCGCCGCGGAGGCGTCGGCCAGCAGCGGGACGGCCTGGTCGGTCACGTCCGCCACGAGCTTGGTGGTCGCCCTGAGCGTCTGGGCCAGCCTCGCGAGTGCCACCGCGAGGAAGGAGACCAGGATCGCCCAGAAGACGGCCACCAGGATCCCGGCCACCTCTCCACCGGACACTGCGCACCCGCTCCCTGAAACGTGCCTGAACCCTGAACATCGAAAAAGTCGTGCACCGAGCCTATCGCGCCGGGGCTGGGACTCCGTACCGGATTACGGCCCGGCGGCGGGCGGGCGCCGCGTATGCGGAAGCCCGCCGCCTCGCCCGCCCGGAAGGGCGGGGAGACGACGGGCTGAGGTACTGCCTGCCGGCTGGGATCAGCGGGCGTAGTACTCGACGACGAGCTGCTCGTCGCAGATCACCGGGATCTCCTTGCGGTTCGGCTCGCGGTCCAGGCGGAACGCCAGGGCCTTGAGGTTCACCTGGAGGTAGCGCGGGGTCTCGCCGTCGGGGGCGAAGCCACCCTCACGGGCGATGGAGAAGAGGGTCTTCTCGCGGCTGCGCTCGCGGACCATCACGACGTCGTCGGGACGGACGCGGAACGACGGCTTGTCGACCTTCTGGCCGTTGACCTCGATGTGGCCGTGAACGACCATCTGACGGGCCTGGTAGATCGTGCGGGCGATGCCCGAACGAAGGACCAGCGCGTCGAGACGACGCTCGAGCTCGACGATCAGGGCCTCACCGGTCTTGCCCTGCACCTTGGAGGCACGCTCGTAGGCGCGGACCAGCTGACGCTCGGAGATGTCGTACTGCGCGCGCAGACGCTGCTTCTCGAGCAGACGGACCTTGTAGTCCGAGTTCTGCTTGCGGCCACGGCCGTGCTCACCCGGCGGGTAGGGACGGGCCTCGAAGTACTTGACGGCCTTCGGGGTCAGCGCGATACCGAGGGCACGCGACTTCTTGACCTTGGGGCGGGACTGGTTCGCCATGAACCAAACACCTCGTGTTTCTTATACGAATACGGCTTCACCAGGGTTAGGGGAGGTCGCATCCGCAGCCGGGGAAACCCGCTGGGTCCGCTCACGGACCTGCCGGGCAGCCGCTCCCCTGGTCTGGGCACATACGTGCAGCACGCGAGTGGCCCACCGACCGCTCCCGGAACTTCGGGTGGTGGTGGGCTGCCCGCGACACCGTTCGCCGGTGCGCGACGCTCCTGGAGATCCCTGCCCGGGGGCCGGGTTCTCCGGCTGGATGTCCCGTTCTGGTGGTGCCGGCTCCCCTTTCGAGGTGCTGGGCACGGGACGCAGCGCTTCGAGCAAGTCTACAGGCTGCTCAGGGCCGCCTGCGACCGAGGTGTTTCCTGGTCCACTCCACGGCGTCCGCGTAGCGTGCCTCGGCGCCGTGCCGGGTCGGTGTGTAGTACTCCCGGTCCTTGAGGGCGTCCGGGGCGTACTGCTGGCCGGCGATGCCCTCGGGCAGATCGTGCGGATAGACGTACCCCTGGGCGTGGCCCAGCTTGGCGGCGCCCTTGTAGTGCCCGTCGCGCAGGTGTGGCGGGACGGGGCCGGCCAGTCCCTTGCGTACGTCGTCCAGGGCGGCGCCGATCGCGGTCGTCGCGGCGTTGGACTTGGGGGCCAGGGCGAGGGCGATGGTGGCGTGGCTGAGCGTGAGGGCGGCCTCGGGGAAGCCGATCATGGCGACGGCCTGGGCGGCGGCGACCGCGATGGGCAGGGCGTGCGGATCGGCGAGGCCGATGTCCTCGCTGGCGGAGATCATCAGGCGGCGCGCGATGAAGCGGGGGTCCTCGCCGGCCTCGATCATGCGGGCCAGGTAGTGCAGGGCCGCGTCGACGTCGGAGCCGCGGATGGACTTGATCAGGGCGCTGGCCACGTCGTAGTGCTGGTCGCCGTCGCGGTCGTACTTCACGGCGGCGCGATCGACGGTCTCCTCCAGCGTCCGGAGCCCGATGTCCGTCTCGCCCTTGTCGAGCGCGGCTCCGGCGGCGGCCTCCAGGGCGGTCAGGGCGCGGCGGGCGTCGCCGCCGGCGATCCGCAGCAGATGGGCCTCGGTGTCCTCGGGAAGGGCGACGGCGCCGTTGAGGCCGCGGTCGTCGGTGAGAGCCCGGCGGATCAGACCGCGTATGTCGTCGTCCGTGAGGGGCTCGAGGGTCAGCAGCAGGGAGCGGGAGAGGAGGGGTGAGATCACCGAGAAGTACGGGTTCTCCGTGGTGGCGGCGATCAGCGTGACCCAGCGGTTCTCGACGGCCGGGAGGAGGGAGTCCTGCTGGGCCTTGCTGAAGCGGTGGATCTCGTCGAGGAAGAGGACGGTCTCCTTGCCGAAGCCGCCGGTGGCGCGGCGGGCGCCGTCGATGACCGCGCGGACCTCCTTGACACCGGCGGTGATCGCGGAGAGCTCCACAAAGCGCTTGTTGGTGGCCTTGGAGACGACGTAGGCGAGGGTCGTCTTGCCGGTGCCGGGCGGGCCCCACAGGATCACCGAGGACGGACCCGCCGGTCCCCCGGCGCCCTCGCCGACCAGTCGGCGCAGGGGCGAGCCGGGCTTCAGCAGGTGCTGCTGGCCCACGACCTCGTCGAGGGTGAGCGGGCGCATCCGCACCGCCAGGGGACTTGCGGTCGGGTCCTTCTCCTGGCGTTCTTCTGCGGCGGCGGTGAACAGGTCGGGTTCCACGCTGAAACCCTAATTCACCCCACTGACAACGCCCCCGGGGCCCGGCCTCAGGCCCAGAGCTGGCTGCCCCAGCGGGTGAGGATCAGCATGACGATGATGCCGACGTGCGTGACCGGCAGCACCCAGGTGAACTCGGCGAAGAATCGCTTGAGGCCGGCGGGGGCCGGCAGGAAGTTGTTCCGGATGTTGAACGACGTCACGTACCAGAACATGACGATCGTGGCGACCCAGGCCAGCGAGCACCACAGGCACAGCGCGTTGATCCGGTACAGCGACTGGAACTGCAGCCATGTGCAGAAGGCGACGCCGAAGAGCGTGCCGACGTTGAAGGTGAGCCAGTACCAGCGCGGGAAGCGGGCCCGGGCGAGCAGGCTCATACCGACGCAGATCACGATGCCGTAGGTGACGAGGCCGAGCATCGGGTTGGGGAACCCGAAGGCGGAGGCCTGGTCGCTCTCCATGACGCTACCGCAGGAGACGATGGGGTTGAGGCTGCAGCTCGGCGTGAACGTCTCGCCCTCGGCCTTGGCTTCGAGGATCTTGAACTTGTCGAGCGTGATGACCCACGCGGCCAGCAGCCCCGCAGCTCCCGTGATCACCAGCAGCAGAGCGAAGGCCCGGCTACCACCGACCGTCCGCGGCTCGGCGGCTGCGCTCTCCGGTTCGGGCTCGGTGGAGACGTCCCTGACTGTCGTCTTGCTCATCACGCCGATTCCGTCACTCGAGGGGGATCTGCTTCCAGCATGGGCCATTGTGCCGCACGCGCCCGTGTGTAAGGCGTTTGCTGAGCATAAGGACGCCGGCCTGCCGTTCGGTTCCGGACATGCGCGAGGGCGCCGGATGCCTCGGAAGACAGCCGACGCCCTCAGCAACGGCAATCAGCCGAGCCGTGCCTCCAGTTCCGCCACGATCTCGTTGACGCCGACCGCCGTCTGTTCGCCGGACTCCATGTCCTTGAGCTGGACGACGCCCTCGGCGAGGTCGCGTTCACCGGCCACGATCGTGTAGCGGGCGCCGCTGCGGTTGGCGTTCTTCATGGCGCCCTTGAGGCCCTTGGCGCCGTAGGAGAAGTCGGCGGCGATGCCGACCTTGCGCAGCTCGGTGACCTTGGCGAACAGCACCCGGCGGGCCTCCTCGCCGAGCGGCACCGCGAACACGCTGGTCGCGGCGGGGAGTTCGAGCTCGACACCCTCGGCCTCCAGGGCGAGCACCGTGCGGTCGACGCCGAGCGCCCAGCCGACGGACGGCAGGGCGGGGCCGCCGATCATCTCCGACAAGCCGTCGTAGCGGCCGCCGCCGCCCACCGCGGACTGGGAGCCGAGACCGTCGTGGACGAACTCGAAGGTCGTGCGGGTGTAGTAGTCCAGGCCGCGCACCAGCTTCGGGTCGTCCTCGAAGGCGACGCCCGCCGCGCCGAGCAGCTCGCGCACCTCCTCGTGGTACGCCTTGCAGGCGTCGCAGAGGTAGTCGCGCAGGAGAGGGGCTCCTGTCAACTGCTTCTGGACCGATTCCCGCTTGTCGTCGAGGACGCGCAGCGGGTTGATCTCCGCGCGGCGCAGCGTGTCCTCGTCCAGGTCCAGGCCGCGCAGGAAGTCCTGCAGCGCGCTCCGGTACACCGGCCGGCATTCCTTGTCGCCCAGGCTGTTGAGCAGGATGCGGAAGTTGCTCAGTCCCAGCGAGCGGTACGCCTGGTCGGCCAGGATGATCAACTCGGCGTCGAGGGCCGGGTCCTCGGCGCCGATCGCCTCGGCGCCGACCTGGGAGAAGTGGCGGTAGCGGCCCTTCTGCGGGCGCTCGTAGCGGTAGTACGAGCCCGAGTACCAGAGCTTGACCGGGAGGTTGCCCGCCTTGTGCAGGTTGGCCTCCAGGGCGGCACGGAGCACGGACGCGGTGCCCTCGGGGCGCAGGGCGAGCCTGTCGCCGCCCTTGGTCTCGAAGGCGTACATCTCCTTGGTGACGATGTCGGTGGACTCACCGACACCGCGCGCGAAGAGCTCGACGTTCTCGAAGCCGGGCGTCTCGATGTAGCCGTAGCCGGAGTTGCGCAGCGGGGCCGCGATCGCCTCACGGACGGCCAGGTACTTGGCGCTGTCCGGCGGGATCAGGTCGTACGTGCCCTTGGGGGCCTTGAAGGTGCTCACGGAAGGTCTCTCGTCACATTCCTCGTCGGGGAGTCCCGGGGACTCCCTGGCCGGCGGCCACCTGCCGCAGATACGGGTTGGTGGCGCGTTCCTGGCCGATGGTCGTCTGGGGGCCGTGGCCGGACAGCACCACGGTCGAGTCGTCGAGCGGCAGGCACACGCGGGCCAGCGAGTCGAGCATCTCGGCCATGTCACCGCCGGGCATGTCGGTGCGTCCGATGGAGCCGGCGAAGAGCAGATCCCCGGAGAAGAAGACCGACGGGATGTCGGCGGTCTCGGGCATCCGGAAGGTCACCGACCCCTTGGTATGGCCCGGCGCGTGCGCGACGGAGAGCTCCAGTCCCGCCAGCTCGAGCCTGACGCCGTCGGCGAGTTCCTCGACGTCGTCGGGCTCCCCCACGGTCAGCTCGCCCATCAGCGGCATCCCGATGGACCGGCCGATGGCCTTCTCGGGGTCGCTCATCATGTACCGGTCCTCGGGGTGGATCCAGGCCGGTACGTCGTGCGCGCCGCAGACCGGGACGACCGAGGCCACGTGGTCGATGTGGCCGTGGGTGAGGACGACGGCGACGGGCTTGAGCCGATGCTTCCTGATCGCTTCCTCGACACCTTCGGCGGCCTGGTGGCCGGGGTCGATGATCACGCACTCCTCACCGGCGGCGGGGGCGACGAGATAACAGTTCGTCCCCCAGGCCCCGGCGGGGAACCCGGCAATGAGCACGATCGTCCTTCGTTTGGGTCGGTACGGGCGGACTTGGCGGCGGCTGCGCCTGACGTCAGAGCCTACCGGCGCTGCCGAATCCTCAGCGAACCCATATACGGTACGGGGCACACGCAGGCGGTCGGCTTCAGGCTCTGTCGGCAGATTCCCGTCGTCCGCCCGGAGGGCGGGGCAGGCGGGAATCTGCCGACAGAGCCTGGGCACGCGCGCGTAACCGGTCGACGTTCGAGACGCATGAGGAGTAAACCCGGTGGTCAGCCAGGAACAGCGGCGGCGTCAGCTCGCCCGGGAGAAGTTCTTGCGGCAGCAGCAGCGGCGCACCGACGCCCGGCGAAAGGCGCGTATGCGCAACGCCGTGATCGCGTCGGCGCTCGGCGTGGTGCTGATCGGCAGCCTCGCGCTGTACACGACCGGCGTCCTCAAGGAGGACGAGAAGACCAACGCGGGGGCGGAGGTCACCGAGAGCTCCTCGCCCGCCAGCCCGCTGCCGGACCCGTGCAAGAAGCCCGCCGCGGGCAAGGTCAAGTCGGAGACCTGGAAGAAGGAGCCGGCGATGACCATCGACAAGTCGGCCGCGTACACGATGAAGCTGGCGACGACGTGCGGTGACATAGACATCGACCTGAAGACGTCGGCGGCCCCGCACACCGTCAACTCGTTCGACTTCCTGGCCGGCAAGGGCTACTTCGACCACACGAAGTGCCACCGCCTGACCACCAACGGCATCTACGTGCTCCAGTGCGGCGACCCGACGGGCAGCGGCAGCGGCGGTCCCGGCTACACGATTCCGGACGAGAATCTGAAGGACAAGAGCCTCAAGGGCAACGTGTACCCGGCGGGCACGGTGGCGATGGCGAACACGGGGCAGGCGGACTCCGGTGGCAGCCAGTTCTTCCTCGTGTACCAGGACAGTCAGCTGCCCCCCAGCTACACACCGTTCGGTACCGTTTCCAAGTCGGGCATGACCGTGCTGAAGAAGATCGCCGCCGCAGGTGAGAGCACGGGCGCCGGTGACGGGGCCCCGAATGCAACGGTCGTGATCAACAAGGCAACCGTCACGAAATCCTGACCGCCAACTGCGGAATTTCGGTCGCGCGGGATGCGGACAGGCAACCCGCCGGTCGCCTATGTTGGCCGTGACGAAACTGTGGACGATGCCCGGGGGCCCGAGGCCCTGCGCAGGCATCATGTGGAGGAGGCGCTGTGAGCAGCGACCCGTGGGGCCGCGTCGACGAGACGGGGACCGTGTACGTGCGTACGGCCGACGGCGAGAAGGTCGTCGGTTCCTGGCAGGCAGGCTCCCCTGAGGAAGCGCTGGCCTACTTCGAGCGCAAGTACGAGGGCCTGGTTGTCGAGATCGGCCTCCTCGAGAAGCGAGTGCAGACGACCGACCTGTCGGCGAAGGACGCCAAGGCCGCGATCGACCATCTGCGCGAGCAGGTCGACGCGCACCACGCGGTCGGCGATCTGGATGCGCTGCGGGCCCGGCTGGACAAGCTGGTCCAGACCGTCGAGGCGCGGCGCGAGCAGCGCAAGGCGCAGCGGGCGCGGCAGGCGGACGAGGCGCGGCACGCCAAGGAGGCGCTGGTCGTCGAGGCCGAGGAACTGGCGCAGTCGGACCAGTGGCGGGCGGCCGGCGAGCGGCTGCGGGCCTTGGTGGACACCTGGAAGGGGCTGCCGCGGCTGGACCGCAAGTCGGACGACGAACTGTGGCACCGCTTCTCGCACGCCCGGTCGGCGTTCTCCAAGCGCCGCAAGGCGCACTTCGCGCAGCTGGACGCGCAGCGCGAGGAGGCCCGCAGGACCAAGGAGCGGCTGGTCGCCGAGGCCGAGGCCCTTTCGGGGTCGACCGACTGGGGTCCGACGGCCGCGCGCTACCGCGAGCTGATGTCCGAGTGGAAGGCGGCGGGCCGCGCCCAGCGCGAGCACGAGGACGACCTGTGGAACCGCTTCCGCGGCGCCCAGGACGTCTTCTTCGCCGCCCGCAGCTCGGTCTTCGCCGAGCGTGACGCGGAGCAGGCGGAGAACCTCAAGCTCAAGGAGGAGCTGGCCGGTGAGGCCGAGAAGATCCTCCCGGTCACGGATCTGAAGGCGGCGCGGGCCGCGTTCCGCTCGATCAACGAGCGCTGGGAGGCCATCGGCCATGTGCCGCGGGATGCCCGGCCGAAGGTCGAGGGCCGGATGCACGCCGTCGAGCGGGCCATCCAGGAGGCCGAGGAGGCCGAGTGGCGCCGCACCAACCCGGAGGCACGCGCGCGTGCCGAGGGTCTGACGGGCCAGCTCCAGGCCGCGGTGGACAAGCTGAAGACGCAGATCGAGCAGGCGCGCGCCCAGGGCAACAACGCCAGGGCCGACAAGCTCGAGCGGGAGCTGGAGGGCCGCCAGGCCCTGCTGGACCAGGCGCTGAAGGGCCTCCAGGAGTTCGGCGGCTGACCCCGACGCCCGGCAGGCATGACAGGGGGCTCCCGTACCGACGTACGGGAGCCCCTCTCTCGTGTCTCTCGTGCGGCTCTACGACCTGCTGCGCGCCGACGTCACCCGGTACACGTCGTAGACGCCCTCCACTCCCCGGACCGCCTTCAGGACGTGGCCGAGATGTTTCGGGTCGCCCATCTCGAAGGTGAAGCGGGAGGTGGCGACGCGGTCGCGGGAGGTCTGGACGGCCGCGGAGAGGATGTTGACGTGCTGGTCGGACAGGACCCGGGTGACGTCGGACAGGAGCCGGGAGCGGTCCAGGGCCTCGACCTGGATGGCGACCAGGAAGACCGACGACTGGGTGGGCGCCCACTCGACGTCGAGGATGCGCTCGGGTTCGCGGGACAGTGACTCGACGTTCACACAGTCGCTGCGGTGAACCGATACACCGCTACCGCGCGTGACGAAGCCGATGATGGGGTCGCCGGGGACGGGCGTACAACAGCGGGCCAGCTTGACCCACACGTCGTCGACGCCCTTGACGACGACGCCCGGATCGGTGCTGGTGCGGCGTTTGCGGCCGCGTCCGCGCGCGGGCGGCACGCTCTCGTCGATCTCCTCGGTGGCGGCCTCCTCGCCACCGAACGCCTGGACGAGCTTCTGGACGACGTTCTGCGCGGAGACATGGCCCTCGCCGATCGCCGCGTACAGCGCGGAGATGTCGGGGTAGCGCATCTCGTGGGCGAGGGTGACGAGGGAGTCACCGGTGAGGATCCGCTGGATCGGCAGGTTCTGCTTGCGCATCGCGCGGACGATGGCGTCCTTGCCCTGCTCGATCGCCTCGTCGCGGCGCTCCTTGGAGAACCACGCCCGGATCTTGTTGCGGGCGCGCGGCGACTTCACGAAGCCGAGCCAGTCCCGGGAGGGGCCGGCGCCGGCCGCCTTGGAGGTGAAGACCTCCACCAGGTCGCCGTTGTCCAGGGTGGACTCCAGCGGGACGAGCCGCCCGTTGACCCGCGCCCCTATGGTGCGGTGGCCGACCTCCGTGTGGACCGCGTACGCGAAGTCGACCGGAGTCGCGCCGGCCGGGAGCGCGATGACGTCGCCCTTCGGGGTGAAGACGAAGACCTCGTTGCGGGAGAGGTCGAAGCGCAGCGACTCGAGGAACTCGCTGGGGTCCTCGGTCTCCTTCTGCCAGTCGAGGAGCTGCCGCAGCCACGCCATGTCGTTGATGGCGGCAGCGTCCTTGCCGGCCTTGCCCGACGGCACCTTGGGCACGTCGGTGCGCACCTTGGAGGCACCGGCCACGGCCTCCTGCTTGTACTTCCAGTGCGCGGCGATGCCGTACTCGGCGCGGCGGTGCATGTCGAACGTGCGGATCTGGAGTTCGACCGGCTTGCCGTTGGGGCCGATGACCGTCGTGTGCAGCGACTGGTACATGTTGAACTTGGGCATCGCGATGTAGTCCTTGAACCGGCCGGGGACCGGGTTCCATCGCGCGTGCACCGTGCCGAGGGCCGCGTAGCAGTCGCGGACGGTGTCCACGAGGACGCGGATGCCCACCAGGTCGTAGATCTCCGCGAAGTCGCGACCGCGGACGATCATCTTCTGGTAGACGCTGTAGTAGTGCTTCGGGCGGCCGGTGACGGTCGCCTTGATGCGGGCGGCGCGCAGGTCCTGCTGGACCTCGTCGGTCACTATCGCGAGGTACTCGTCGCGCTTGGGCGCCCGCTCGGCCACCAGACGCACGATCTCGTCGTACATCTTGGGGTAGAGGATCGCGAAGGCGAGGTCCTCCAGTTCCCACTTGATGGTGTTCATGCCCAGGCGGTGGGCGAGCGGCGCGTAGATCTCGAGCGTCTCGCGCGCCTTCTTCTCCTGCTTCTCGCGCTTGAGGTAGCGCATGGTGCGCATGTTGTGCAGGCGGTCGGCGAGCTTGATGACCAGGACGCGCGGGTCCTTGGCCATGGCGACGACCATCTTGCGCACGGTCTCGGCCTGCGCGGCCTCGCCGAACTTGACCTTGTCCAGCTTGGTGACGCCGTCGACGAGCAGGGCGACCACGTCGCCGAAGTCGCGGCGCAGATCGTCCAGGCCGTACTCGGTGTCCTCGACCGTGTCGTGCAGCAGGCCGGCCATCAGGGTGGCCGGATCCATACCCAGCTCGGCGAGGATGGTGGTGACGGCGAGGGGGTGCGTGATGTACGGGTCGCCGCTCTTGCGCTTCTGGCCGCGGTGCCAGCGTTCGGCGACCTGGTAGGCCTTCTCGATCTGCCGGAGCGTCGACGTCTCGATCTTGGGGTCGTTGCTGCGCACTATCCGCAGCAGCGGCTCCAGCACCGGGTTGTACGGGTTGGCGCGCTGGACGCCGAGGCGGGCGAGGCGGGCGCGGACGCGGTTGGAGGAGCCGGAGCGCGGGGTCTGCGGCGTCGCGGCGGGGCGGATCGGGGGCGTGGGCGCGGGGCGCTCGGCAGATGGGGGTCCCCCCGCTCGAGCGGAGTCGAGAGTGGGGGAGGGCTTGGGGCGCGAGGACTCTGCCGCCTTGGCGACGGGCGCGGACTGGGCGTGCTCCACCGACCCGCGGGTGTCGTTCTTCGTATGCGGCGCGGGTTTGGCCGCGGGCTCCGAGGCGCGCTCGGGCTTGGCGGCGGTCAGGTGCTGGGCCTCGTCTGGCAAGAGGGCTCCTCGTGCGCGATCCGGGTCCCCCGGTCAGGCTCCGGAGATCCCATGGTAGCGATCCTGAGCTCCAGGATCGCCCTCAGACCGATCTGAGGACCATGTACCCCGGTAACACCAGAGGCGGGCTCCGGATTCCTCCGGGCCCGCCTCAGCGGTGTCATACGGGTGGCGTGCGCCTTTCGCCTGCCTTGCACGCCGGTGCCGAGCCGACGTCCTGAACGCCGGCTCAGACGGTGAGGAGCGCCTCCAGCGGTGCCCCGTCGAGGGCCGGTTCCAGGCGGACGCGACCGTTCAGGAACGCCAGTTCCATCAGGACGGCGACGCCCGCGACCTGGGCACCGGCCCGGCGGATGAGCTCGAGGGAGGCCTCGGCGGTGCCGCCGGTGGCGAGGACGTCGTCGACGACCAGGACACGGTCGCCTCCGGTCAGGTCCTCGGCGTGCACCTCGATCTCCGCGGAGCCGTACTCCAGGTCGTACGCCTGGCGGAGGGTGGCTCCGGGGAGCTTGCCCGCCTTGCGTACGGGGATGAAGCCGACGCCGGCCCGGACGGCGACTGGGGCGCCGAGGATGAAGCCACGGGCCTCCAGGCCGACGACCTTCGTGGCGCCGGTGCGCCCGGCGATCTCGGCCAGCGCGTCGGTGAGCGCGGTGAACGCCGCCGGGTCCGCCAGGAGCGGGGTGATGTCCTTGAACATCACGCCCGGCTCCGGGTAGTCGGACACGTCGCGGATGCGGCTGAGCAGCAGCGTCTTGATGTCTGCGAGCTCGGTCATCGGCGCTTCCCCGAGGGTCGGCCGCGGCCCCGGTTGCGGGACGCGGGCTGGTTGCGCGGGCCGACGACGGCCGGGGCTGCGTCCTCGGGCTCGTCGGCGAACGACTCGCCGGCGGTCTCGGCCTCCAGCGGCTCGCCCTTCTCCCGCTTGGCGAGGACGCGCTTCTTCAGGGCCTTCATCTGCGGCTCGCGCTCCTTGAGGTCGGCGACGAGCGGCGTGGCGATGAAGATCGAGGAGTACGCACCGGCCGCGAGACCGACGAACAGCGACAGCGAGATGTCGTTGAGCATGCCGGCGCCGAGGACACCGCCACCGATGAACAGCAGGCCCGCCACCGGCAGCAGCGCCACCACGGTGGTGTTGATCGAGCGGACCAGGGTGCTGTTGATGGAACGGTTGGCGACGTCGCTGTATGTCCAGCGGGTCTGCTTGGTGATCTCCTTCGTCTGCTCCTTGAGGCTGTCGAAGACGACGACCGTGTCGTAGAGCGAGTAACCGAGGATCGTCAGCAGACCGATCACCGTGCCCGGTGTGACCTCGAAGCCGACGAGGGCGTAGATGCCGACCGTGATGGTGATGTCGTGGATCAGGGCGACGAACGCGGCGAGCGCCATGCGCCACTCGAAGGCGATCGCCAGATAGATCACCACGAGGATCAGGAAGATCCCGAGGCCCTGCCAGGCCTTGTTGGCGATCTGGTCACCCCAACTGGGGCCGACCAGTTCGGCGTTGATCCTCTCCGAGTCGACCTTCAGGTCCTCGGCGAGCGTTTCCTTGATCTGGTCCGACCTGTCGGTGTCGATACCGGCGATCTGGATCCGCAGACTGCCGTTGCCGAGCCCCTGGACGATGGCGTCGTGACCGGACGCCTCCTCCGCGTACTCCTCGGCCTGGGAGACCGAGACGGACGTCTTGGGTGTGGTGAAGACGGCACCGCCCTGGAACTCGATGCCCATGTTCAGGCCGCGCACCGCCAGGCCGACGATGGCCGTGATGGTGATCAGGATCGAGATGCCGTACCAGATCTTGCGGTTGCCGACGAAGTCGTAACTGACCTCGCCTCGGTGCAGTCGGGCGCCGAGGTTGCCGAGCTTCGACATCTCACGCCTCCTTCGTTTCGACGGGGGCGGCGGGACGGCGGGTGCGGCGCAGCGGCGGCCGGGCACCGAGTCGCTTCGGGTCGAGACCGGACCACGGGTGGCCGCTGGCGAAGAACTTCCTGCGGGCCATGAGCGTCAGCAGCGGCTTGGTGAAGAGGAAGACCACCACGACGTCCAGCAGGGTGGTCAGGCCGAGCGTGAACGCGAAGCCCTGGACCTTGCCGACGGTGACGATGAAGAGCACCGCGGCGGCGAGGAACGACACGAAGTCGGAGACCAGGATGGTGCGCCGGGCGCGCGGCCAGGCCCGCTCGACCGCGGGACGCAGCGAGCGTCCCTCACGGATCTCGTCCCGGACCCGTTCGAAGTACACGATGAACGAGTCCGCCGTGATGCCGATCGCGACGATCGCACCGCAGACGGCCGGCAGGTTCAGCGCGAAGCCGATGGTCGGGCCGAGTAGCGACATGATCACGTACGTGAGGGCGGCGGAGATCATCAGCGAGAGGATCGCGATGAACGACAGGCCGCGGTAGTAGACCAGCAGGTAGAGGACGACCAGAGCGAGACCGATGGCACCTGCGATGAGACCGGCCTGGAGCTGCTCGCCGCCGAGCGCCGCGGTCACCGTGGTGACGCTGTCCTCCTTGAAGGTCAGCGGCAGGGCGCCGTAGGACAGCATGTTGCCGAGGTTCTCGGCCTCCTGCTGGGTGAAGCTGCCGGAGATCTCGGCGTTGCCGCCGGTGATGGACTGGCTGACGTACGGGCTGGAGACGACCTCGCCGTCGAGGACGATGCCGAACTGGTTCTGCGGGGACTGGTTCTGCGCGAGCTGGCCGGTGATGTCGGCGAACTTCTTGGCGCCCGCGTCGGTGAAGTCCATCTGGACCTTCCAGCCGGCGCCGCTCTGGGTGTCGTAGACGGCCTGGGCCTTGTCGACCTCGGTGCCGTCCACGCCGGCCGGGCCGAGCAGGTACTTGTACCAGACGCCCTGGATCTCACCGCAGCCGACGGTCGACTCCTCGGGCTTGGCGCCGTCGCCGGCCGTGGCGCGGGTCGCCGCCTTGCTGCAGTCGAGGGCCGCGTACTGGGCCTGGAGCTTGCTGTCGTCGGTGGTGCCGCCGCTCGCCGACGGGGAGGCGCTGGGCGAGGCGGACCCCGAGGGCGTGGCGGAGGGGGTGGGGTCGGCCTTCAGTGCGTCGGTGACGGCGCGGCCCTGCGTGGTGGCGGACGCCGAGGGGGTCGCGCTCGCCTTCTCGGAGCCGGACGCCGACGGGCTCGCCGAACCGCTGGTGGAGGCGCTGGGCGAGGGCGACGGCGCGGGGCCACCGGTTGCCTCGGTGGCGAGGACGGGACGGAAGTAGAGCTTGGCAGTGGTGCCGACCTGCTGCCGGGCTTCCTCCGAGTTGGTGCCCTTGGGGATGTTGACGATGATGTTGCGATCGCCCTGGGTCTGGACCTCGGCCTCCGAGACACCGAGACCATTGACACGGCGGTTCATGATGTCGACCGCGGTGTCCATGTTCTTCTTGTTGATCGCGGACTCGTTGCCGTCCTCGGGGACTGCGCGGAGCGTGATGCTCGTACCACCGGCCAGGTCGATGCCGAGACGCGGAGTGGTGTGCCCGGAGGCGAACATGCCCCCGGTGAGCGCCACGATGGCGATCAGGATCAGGGCCAGCGAGCGCCCCGGCTTGCTCTGGGCGCTCGCGCTCCGGCCCTTTTTAGGTGCTGCCACCTTCTCGTACTCCCTCTCGGGCCGCCGCACGCCGGGTCAGCGGGCGAGCGGCCATGACATGGTGTCGGGATCCCGTGCGAGATGCGCATGTCCCGGGGCGCGCGAGCCCGGCCCGCGCCTTCCGGGACATGACTACTTCGCGTCGGAGTCGCCGTCGGTCTTCTTCGGCTCGTCGTCCGTCTCGGCCGCGGTGCTGTCGGAGGGCTCCTCGTCCGCGTCCTTCTTGCCGAGGTCGACGGACTTGTCGGCGGAGGCGGCGGCGTCGGCGGACTCGTCGGTCTCGGTGAGGGAGGAGGCGTCGTCCGGGACGGAGTCCGCGTCGGACTTCAGGTCGTGCTCGATGCCGTGGACGATGCGGTTGTACTCGTCGTCGGAGAGCACGGCACCGATCGAGTTCTTCGCAAAGAGGAGCTCGACGCCCGGGCCGGCGTCGAGGAGGACCGTGTCCTCGTTGACCTCCTTGACCGTTGCGTACATGCCCCCGATGGTGCGGACGCCGGAACCGGGCTGCATCTGATTCCGCATGTCGACGGCCTGCTGCTGCTTCTTCTTGGCCGAGCGGGTCATCAGGATCATGGCCCCGATGAGCACGATGAACGGGAGGAGGGTCACGAGGCTATTCACGGGACGAATTTTCCTTCGCACGACCGCGCAGGTGAGCGGCCTGATGGATGGGGGTATGTCTGCCGCCGGGGAAGGCGGCATCGGCGGAGTCTAAGCGAGTCCGCGCGCATGGAACAACGCTCAGCATGGCACCGGGGTTCCTGGTCCGGCCAATGCCCTCGCCGTCACGCCCCGAACAGGTCCTGTTGTCCGTTTCCCGCGGCTCCCGTGCGGGGCGGGGTGAGGCCGAGATGCGCCCATGCCGCGGGGGTGGCGACGCGGCCGCGCGGGGTGCGGGCCAGCAGGCCCTCCCGTACGAGGAAGGGCTCGGCGACCTCCTCGACGGTCTCGCGCTCCTCCCCCACCGCGACGGCGAGCGTGGACAGGCCGACCGGTCCGCCGCCGAACAGCTTGAGCAGGGCTTCGAGCACGCCGCGGTCGAGGCGGTCGAGTCCGCGGGCGTCGACCTCGTACACCTTCAGCGCCGCGCCCGCGATCTCGCGCGTGATGATCCCGTCGGCCTTGACCTGCGCATAGTCCCGTACGCGGCGCAGCAGGCGGTTGGCGATACGGGGGGTCCCGCGGGAACGGCCGGCGATTTCGGCGGCACCGTCGGCCTCGATCTCGACGTCCAGCAGGCTCGCGGAGCGGTGGATGACGCGCTCCAGCTCGGCCGGCTCGTAGAACTCCATGTGCGCGGTGAAGCCGAAGCGGTCGCGCAGCGGGGGCGGCAGCAGTCCTGCGCGTGTGGTGGCGCCGACCAGGGTGAACGGCGGCAGCTCGAGCGGGATGGCCGTGGCGCCGGGGCCCTTGCCGACGATGACGTCGACACGGAAGTCCTCCATCGCCATGTAGAGCATCTCCTCGGCGGGCCTCGACATGCGGTGGATCTCGTCCAGGAAGAGGACCTCGCCCTCCTGCAGGGAGGAGAGGATCGCCGCGAGGTCACCGGCGTGCTGGATGGCGGGGCCGGAGGTGATGCGGATCGGGGCACCCATCTCGGCCGCGATGATCATCGAGAGGGTGGTCTTTCCGAGGCCGGGAGCGCCGGAGAGCAGCACATGGTCGGCGGTGGCGCCACGCGCGCGTGCGGCGCGCAGAACCAGGTCGAGCTGCTCGCGGACCTTCTCCTGGCCGATGAACTCGTCCAGGTCCTTGGGTCGCAGTGCGGCCTCGACGGCCTGGTCCTCACGGTCGGCGACAGAACCCACCAGCCGCTCCGCGGCGGCGGCGGGGGTGTCGGTCGTGTCGTCCCAGTTCACTGAAATTCTCCTGCGGTGGGCGGTTTCCGGCTTCTCGGGGGCGATTTCAGGACGCCTCTGTCCCGTGCCCTGCACGGTGCCCCTCGTCAGCGGGCTCTGTTGAGCGTCTGCAGGGCGGCCTTCAGCAGCCGGCCGACCTGGGGGGTGCCGTCGGCAGCCTCGGCCTGCGGGGCGACCGCGGCGACCGCCTCGTCGGCCTCGCGGGTGGCGTAGCCCAGGCCGATCAGGGCGGCGTGCAGCTGGTCGCGCCAGCCGCCGGTGACCGGGGTGCCGGCCGCGGGGGCGCCGATCGGCTCGCCCAGACGGTCCTTGAGCTCCAGCAGCAGCTTCTGGGCGCCCTTCTTCCCGATGCCGGGGACGGCGATGAGGGCCTTCTCGTCGCCGGTCGCGACCGCGCGGCGCAGGGCGTCCGGGGTGTGCACGGCGAGCATCGACTGTGCCAGGCGGGGGCCGACACCGCTCGCGGTCTGCAGCAGCTCGAAGACCTGGCGCTCGTCGTCGTCCGCGAAGCCGTACAGCGTCAGGGAGTCCTCCCGTACGACCAGGGAGGTGGCGAGCTTGGCGGGTTGGCCGATGCGGAGCGTCGACAGCGTGTTGGGCGTGCACTGGACGGCCATGCCGACGCCGCCGACCTCGACCACCGCGGCGTCGGGGGCGAGGGCGGCGACCGTGCCGCTGACGAAGGCGATCATGCCGTACGGCCTTTCGGTGCTGTTGCTTGTGCGGTGTGCAGGGCGACGGCCTGTTGGAGCCGGTTCTGCGCGGGGGCGCGCCAGATGTGGCAGATGGCGAGCGCAAGGGCGTCGGCGGCGTCGGCGGGCCTGGGCGGCGCGTCCAGCCGCAGCAGGCGGGTGACCATGGCGCCGACCTGGGCCTTGTCGGCACGGCCGGTGCCGGTGACGGCTGCCTTGACCTCGCTGGGGGTGTGCAGGGCGACGGGGATGCCGCGGCGGGCGGCGCAGAGCATGGCGACGGCGCTGGCCTGGGCCGTGCCCATCACCGTGCGCACATTGTGCTGGCTGAACACCCGCTCCACGGCGACGAATTCGGGCCGGTGCTCGTCGAGCCACTGCTCGATGCCCTGCTCGATGGCGACCAGGCGGTGCCCGAGGTCGGCGTTGACGGGCGTACGGACGACGCCGACGCCGAGCATCGTGAGCGGCCGCCCGGGCACCCCCTCGACGACACCGACACCGCACCGGGTCAGCCCCGGGTCCACCCCGAGTACCCGCACGGGCCCCTCCCTTCTGCGCGGCTGAACCGCCGCCGCTCTCGCGGACCTGGCTGAGCACCGTCGGGGTTCCTCAATTGCTGGTTGCGGTCCGTGGACGGTGATCTTTCGACTGTGCCAGGCTATCCGCTGCCACTGACAGCAGCGGCGGGCCGGTGGGATGCATCCCCACCGGCCCGCCGAAATCGCGGCTCGCGCGGCAGCGTTACGCGCCGACCTTCTCCATGATGTCGTCGCTGACGTCGAAGTTGGCGAAGACGTTCTGCACGTCGTCGCTGTCCTCGAGCGCGTCGATCAGCTTGAAGATCTTCTTGGCGCCCTCCTCGTCCAGCTCGACCTGCATGGTCGGGACGAAGTTGGCCTCGGCGGAGTCGTAGTCGATCCCGGCGTCCTGCAGAGCGGTGCGGACTGCGACCAGGTCGGTGGCCTCGCTGATGACCTCGAAGTTCTCGCCGAGGTCGTTGACCTCCTCGGCGCCCGCGTCCAGGACGGCACCCAGGACGTCGTCCTCGGTCAGCTCACCCTTGGGGACGATGACGACGCCCTTGCGGTTGAACAGGTACGACACGGAGCCCGGGTCGGCCATGGAGCCGCCGTTGCGGGTCATGGCGACGCGGACCTCGGAGGCGGCGCGGTTGCGGTTGTCGGTGAGGCACTCGATGAGCACCGCGACGCCGTTCGGGCCGTAGCCCTCGTACATGATCGTCTCGTAGTCGGCGCCACCGGCCTCCAGGCCGGCGCCGCGCTTGACCGCGGAGTCGATGTTCTTGTTCGGAACCGACGACTTCTTCGCCTTCTGGATGGCGTCGTACAGCGTCGGGTTGCCCTCGGGGTCGGCGCCGCCCATACGGGCCGCGACCTCGATGTTCTTGATCAGCTTCGCGAAGAGCTTGCCGCGCTTGGCATCGATCACGGCCTTCTTGTGCTTCGTCGTGGCCCATTTAGAGTGGCCGGACATCTGCCTGTCTCCTTCGCGTAACCCATCTCTGCAACGACGCCAGAGATCCTACAAGGACTCCGCTGTCCGGTTCGCGCGCACCATGTCCACGAAGAGGCTGTGCACACGGTGGTCGCCGGTCAGTTCCGGGTGGAACGACGTGGCCAGCGCGTTGCCCTGACGGACCGCGACGATGTGGCCGTCGTGCTCGGCGAGCACCTCGGCCTCGGCGCCGACGGACTCGACCCAGGGGGCGCGGATGAAGACGCCCTCCACAGGATCGCCCGCGATGCCCTTCACGTCGACCGCTGCCTCGAAGGACTCGTTCTGCCGCCCGAAGGCGTTGCGGCGCACGATCATGTCGATGCCGCCGACGGTCTCCTGACCCGAGCGCGGGTCGAGGATCTTGTCGGCGAGCATGATCATGCCCGCGCAGGTGCCGTAGACGGGCATGCCGTCCCGCACGCGCGCGCGGAGGGGCTCCATCACGCCGAACAGGACGGCCAGCTTGGAGATGGTGGTGGACTCGCCGCCGGGGATGACGAGGCCGTCGACCTCGGCGAGCTCTTCGGGGCGCCGCACCGGCCTGGCCACGGCGTCGGCCGCGGCCAGGGCGATGAGGTGCTCCCGTACGTCGCCCTGGAGGGCCAGGACGCCGATGACGGGGGTGTGGCTCATGGGTGTGGTGCCTTACCAGCCGCGGTTGGCGTAGCGCTCGGTCTCGGGGAGGGTGTCGCAGTTGATGCCGACCATGGCCTCGCCGAGGTTGCGGGACGCATCGGCGATGATCTTCGGGTCGTCGTAGAAGGTGGTGGCCTTCACGATGGCGGCGGCACGCTTGGCCGGGTCGCCGGACTTGAAGATGCCGGAGCCGACGAAGACGCCCTCGGCGCCGAGCTGGCGCATCAGGGC
>NZ_JBQQCE010000124.1:0-22221 GCF_052245645.1 Streptomyces sp. KR55
GGACAGGGTTGGGCCGCTGTCCGCGCCGCGGGTGACGCGGCGGCCTCCGAGGGTGTCCAGGACGCGGTGGAGGCGGGCCGCGTCCGTGCGCCACTTGCGGTCTACGACCTCGTCCGGGTACTCCTGCCAGTCCACCGGCGACCAGGCAGGGCCGGATTCGGCCGGCCCGCCGTGGAAGAGGCGGGCGGCGAGCAGCGAGGCGGCCTCGTCGATCGCGCCGGGCTCTTCGAGCAGGTCGCAGGCGGGACGCTCACCCAGTCGGGAGGCGAAGCCCTCGGCCAGGCGGTCGCGTCGGGACAGTTCGGTGAGAGCCGCGACGACGCCCGCGTCCAGCCGGGAGGGCCAGCGGCCCATCCGCCAGGCGGGCAGCGCGACCCGGGTGAGCAGGCGGTCCCAACCCGCGTACGCCAACCCGACCTGTTCCTGCGCAACGATCCGCAGCCCGTAATCCACAGCCTGTGCACGCTCGGCGGCCGCGGCGGCGACCCCGCGTTCCATCTGGGCCGTGTGCTCCTGGCAGCCGCGCAGCAGCAGGCGGGCCACCCAGCCGAGGCCCGCGCACACCGTGCGGACCACGGGACCACGGCCCGGCGTCGAGACGACGGCCACCGCCGCGTCCAGACCCCGGACGAAGCGCCGGGCAGAGGCTATGTCGGGGTGCGCGGAAGGCCCCGTACCGGCGACGACCGGGGCCAGGACCGCACGCAGCTCCCCGACACGCATCCACCACAGGAACGGGGAGCCGATGACGAGGACGGGGGCGGCGTCCGTACGGCGTTGGGCGTGCCGCTCGGTGCCCGACCTCCCGTCGGTGTCCCCGAGCGCGTGCGGGGGACCGTGGGCCGGATGGGTGCGGTCCTCCAGCCAGCTGTCGCAGTCCGGGGTGAGCGCTATCGCGGACGGGGCGGGGACGTCGAGACGGTCGGCGAGGTCGCGCACCAACCGGTACAGATCGGGGGCCGCCTCCTCGGCTATCGGCACCGTCGGACTCACCGCGGGCCGCGCCCGGGCGACGAGCAGCGCGAAACCGCCCGCGGCCAGCAGGACGAGGAGCGCGACCGCGCTCACCGCCCACCGGGCGACGTCCCAGCCGCGGCCGACGAGATGGCCGGTGGAACCGCCCGCGAGCAGGACCACGGCGACCGCCCCGGGCAGCACGGCGACGGCCAGCGCCCGGCTGCGGATCCGCAGCACGGCCAGCGCCCGGGAGCGCGCGGCCTGCGCCCCCGTCTCCACACCCATACCGGTCACGACCGGATCTCACCCCCTCCCGTCCTGGCTGTCCTGGCGTTGCTCACTCCCCCACTGTGGCACCCGCCACTGACATCGCAATGTCGATGGGCCAAGTGCCGGAACGCTTGCGCCGCACCCTAGTTGGGGCCTCGTCCCTCGTCAGCCGGATAGGGCATCGGTCACTCGATGGAATGGCTCTGGGGAGAGGTGAATGACGGAGGGCAAGGATCAGGCCCCGGATGCGGGAGGCATCCGGGGCCTGCGAAGTGCCTGGTCAGGCGGTGGGTCGTACGGGTGGCGGGGCTATGCGCCCGCCGCCTTCGCCGCGATGTCCGTACGGTGCTGGGAGCCGTCCAGACGGATGCGGGAGACCGCCCGGTAGGCCCGCTCCCGCGCCTCGGTGAGGTCACCGCCCGTCGCGGTGACGGACAGGACACGACCACCCGCGCTGACGACGGAATCGCCGTCGCGCTTGGTACCCGCGTGCAGGACGTATGCGTGCGGGGCGTCGTACGCGGCCACCTCGTCGAGACCGGTGATCGGGTCGCCGGTGCGCGGGGTGCCGGGATAGTTGTGGGAGGCGACGACGACCGTGACGGCCGCGTCGTCGCTCCAGCGCAGGGGTTCCAGGTCGGCAAGGGTGCCGTTCGCGGCGGCCAGCAGGACGCCGGCCAGCGGGGTCTGCAGACGGGCCAGCACCACCTGGGTCTCGGGGTCACCGAAACGGGCGTTGAACTCGATCACGCGGACACCGCGGGAAGTGATCGCCAGCCCGGCGTAGAGGAGGCCGGAGAACGGGGTGCCGCGACGCCGCATCTCGTCGACCGTCGGCTGCAGGACGGTCTCCATGACCTCGTCGACCAGCTTCGGGTCCGCCCACGGCAGCGGGGAGTACGCGCCCATGCCGCCGGTGTTCGGGCCCTCGTCGTTGTCCAGCGCGCGCTTGAAGTCCTGGGCGGGCTGGAGGGGGACGACCGCCTCGCCGTCGGTGACCGCGAAGAGGGAGACCTCAGGGCCGTCGAGGAACTCCTCGATGACGACGCGCTCACAGGCGTTCGCGTGCGCCTTCGCCGCGTCGAGGTCACCGGTCACGACGACGCCCTTGCCGGCGGCCAGACCGTCGTCCTTGACCACGTACGGCGGGCCGAACGCGTCGAGCGCCTCGTCGACCTCCGCCTCCGTCGTACAGACATACGAGCGGGCGGTGGGAACCCCGGCCGCGGCCATCACGTCCTTGGCGAAGGCCTTGGACCCCTCCAGCTGCGCGGCCTCCCTGGACGGGCCGAACACCGGGATACCAGCCTCGCGCACGGCGTCGGCGACCCCCGCGACAAGCGGGGCCTCCGGGCCTACGACCACCAGCCCGACGTCGAGCTGTGCGGCCAGCGCGGATACGGCCGCGCCGTCCAGGGCGTCGACCGGGTGCAGCTCGGCGACCTCGGCGATGCCGGCGTTGCCGGGGGCGCAGTGCAGCGCGGTGACGGCGGGGTCGAGGGACAGGGAGCGGCACAGGGCGTGTTCGCGGGCGCCGCTGCCGATGACGAGGACCTTCACGGGGTCAGCCTAACGGCAGGCGGCGGGGTGTCCTTGTGCGGGCTTCCGAAGGGGTGGGGGGAGGCGGCTTGTGGGTTCCTCCAAGGAGGGCTTGTGCCGACTCGAAGGAAGGCCTGCTCGAAGGAAGTCGTGCTCGAACGAGGTCCTGCTGGAAGGGGTCCTGCGCTACTCGTTCGAGAGCTCCTCCATCACCGTCGCGCCCAGTTCCCGCACGATCAGTTCCTGGCCGGAGAGGGCCGACTCGTCGAGGTCGGGATCGTCGTCCTCGGGGATGTCGTCCTCGGGGGCGACGGGGGCGGAGGGCGGCGGCTCCGGGGCGGAGGGCGGCGAGGGGGCGGGAGCGGGTGCCGGGGTCGCCGGGGCCGGTGCAGGGGACGTGGCGGCCTGGGTGGGTGCGGGGCGCTGCGGAGCGGCCACCGTACCGCTGCCGTACGCACCGGTGGCAGCGCCGCTGCCGTAGCCACTGGCGGCACCGGCACTGTTGTGACCGCCCGTGGCACCGCCGCCGTAGCCCCCGCCGACGTTGAAGCCCCCGGCCGGCGGCGCGCCTGAGCCGCCCGACGGGTCGACGATGGCCTCGATCTTCCAGTTGACGTTGAACTGCTCGCCCAGCGCCTGGCGCAGCACGTCCTCGCTGCCGCTGCTCGCGAAGTTGTCCCGGGCGCCGGCGTTGACGAAACCGAGCTGGAGGGTGGTGCCGTCGAAGCCGACGACCTGAGCGTTCTGGCTGAGCAGGATCCAGGTGAAGCGGCGGCGGTTCTTGACCGCCTCCAGGATGTTGGGCCAGAGCGCGCGCGGGTCGAGGCCGCCGCTCGGGGCCGGTGAGGCAGCCGGCGGGGCGGCAGGCGCGGAAGGCATGGCAGGCGGCGGCGACGCGGACGGGGAGGCGCCGGGCGGCGTCGCGGGTCGGCCGCCGCCGCCCGTGGGGGCCGCGGTGGGCCAGCCGCCGGGCCGTCGGCCACTGCCCGCGGGGGCCGCGGTGGGCCAGGCTCCGGGTGCGGAGGCTGCTGGTGCGGGAGCCGGGGGCTGGGCAGGCTCGCCCACGGCAGGAGCGGGCCCGGCGGGAAGGTCCTGACCACCCGGCGCACCCTGAGCGGCGGCCACGCGCCGTTCCCCGGGCCCGCCCGAGCCTCCCGGCGCTCCGCCCTGCTGGGGCCCACCGGGCGGGGGACCAGCCGCCGCATCCGAGGTACCCGGCGCGCCAGGGCCGCCACCGGCCCCCCGTACGGCAGCCCGAGCCGCAGCCACGCCACCGCCCGGCGGAATCGCCGCACCCGCAGCCGCTCCCCCGTGCACCTCGGGCCCGGGCACGTACTCCATGGCGGGCGCCCCGGCACCCGTCGAGAAGTTCACCCCGCGCTCCAGCCGATCAAGACGGGCCATCACGGACCGCTCGTCCCCGTACGCGGCCGGCAGCAGCACGCGCGCGCAGATTAGCTCGAGCTGGAGGCGCGGGGAGGTCGCTCCCCGCATCTCGGTCAGCCCCTCGTTGACGGTGTCGGCTGCTCGGCTCAGCTCGGCGGGGCCGAAGGTGCCTGCCTGGGCCTGCATCCGCTCCAGCACGTCGGCCGGAGCGTCGATGAGCCCCTTGTCCACCGCGTCCGGCACGGCGGCGATGATCACCAGGTCCCGCAGCCGCTCCAGCAGGTCGGCGACGAACCGCCGCGGATCATTGCCTCCCTCGATGATCCGGTCCACGACCTCGAAGGCGGCCGCCCCGTCCCCGGTGGCGAAGGCCTCGACGACGGAGTCGAGCAGTGACCCGTCCGTGTAGCCCAGCAGCGAGGTGGCCATGGCATACGTCACACCCTCCGCCCTGGCGCCCGCGAGCAGCTGGTCCATGACGGACATGGAGTCACGCACGGACCCGGCACCGGCACGCACCACCAGCGGCAGCACGCCGTCCTCGACGGGGATGTTCTCCTTCTGACACACCTCGGCGAGGTAGTCCCGAAGGGTGCCGGGGGGCACGAGCCGGAACGGATAGTGATGGGTCCGCGACCGAATCGTCCCGATGACCTTTTCGGGTTCGGTGGTCGCGAAGATGAACTTCAGATGCTCCGGCGGCTCCTCGACGACCTTGAGCAGCGCGTTGAAGCCGGCCGACGTGACCATGTGGGCCTCGTCGATGATGTAGATCTTGTACCGGCTGCTCGCGGGTCCGAAGAAGGCCTTTTCCCGCAGCTCACGGGCATCATCGACACCACCGTGCGAGGCGGCGTCGATCTCGATGACGTCGATGGATCCCGGCCCGGTCCGCGCGAGATCCCGGCACGACTGGCACTCCCCGCAGGGGGTCGGCGTAGGACCTTGCTCACAGTTCAGACACCGCGCCAGGATCCGCGCGCTCGTCGTCTTGCCGCACCCACGCGGACCGCTGAACAGGTACGCGTGATTGACCCGGTTGTTCCGCAGCGCCTGCTGCAGCGGGTCAGTGACATGCTCCTGCCCGATGACCTCGGCGAACGACTCCGGGCGATAGCGGCGGTACAGCGCGAGAGACGACACGCATACGAGGTTATAGGCGCCCACTGACAACAGGCCCCGCCCAGGAAACCGCGAGCCCCCCGGCCCGGCAACGCAAGCGCCCCCCACGCACCCGCCAGAGCCAACCTACCCTTGCTGCCTTCCGGCCCTGGGGGAGTTCAGTCAGATAGCGCCGCGTGAGGGGCTTTGCACAGCCTACCTGATGCTGAGGTGCGGGAACGAGTTCGCGAGCACTCCTCTCGGTCATGTAATGTTTCCGGCGGAGGATTCGCCTAGAGGCCTAGGGCGCACGCTTGGAAAGCGTGTTGGGGGCAACCCCTCACGAGTTCGAATCTCGTATCCTCCGCAGCCGCCCATCAGGGCAGATGAAAGGCCCCGACCGTTCACCGGTCGGGGCCTTCTTCGTGGTCCGGCTCACTTTCCGTCTCAGTTGGCTTCTCGGCCCGTGCCGGGCGGCTCCCAGGTCCGCCGAGGATCAGGGGGACGGTCGCGGCGGTGCGGCGAACGCCGAGAGGGCCGCAGGTCGGCGAAACAAACACGTGCCCCTTGCAGTCGCGCATCGCCGTCCGCGCCCGCCTTCGGCATCGCCGACGGAGCCAAACCGCCGCTCCTGGCCATAGGGGAGGCCAAATGGAACGACACCATGGGCATGGTCCACATCGACCGACTCCGGCGCATCCGCGCCCTCGTCGCGCAGGCCGGCCGCTACGACACGACCGGCACCCGGCTCATCTGCTTCAGCGGAGCAGGCTTCAACGACAAGGCACACGCCGTGGCCGAAGCGGATCCCGACGTCCAGCTGATCGACCTGACAAACCTCTACGCCCAGGTCTGATGCATGCCTCGCACTGACCGGCAGGCTGCAACACGGGCAGCGTCAATCGCGAAGCTGTGCTTCCTCCCGCGTCGGCTGCGGCGGGATGCTCGCCGTGAGCGGCGTGATCGGGCGCGAGGTGGTGTGAGCCGCGCCCTCGAAGCGGCTCGGAAACGGGTACTTGCGCTCCAGGAAGGTACGGATGGCGGCCTGGGCAGCCGCCCTGGCCGACGGGGCGGTGTCCACGTCGTTGAGGCAGAAGAAGTCGATGTCCTCCCCGGTGGCGAGGCGGGCCAGACGCCGGCGCATGTCCGGTGTGCCCAGTTGGACGTAGCGGAAGCGGTAGTCGGCGGGGACGGCTCGGCCGGTCGCGATCGCCCAGTGGTGGTGGAGTGTGGACGCCGGGGCCACGTCGGAGGTGGAGCGGAAGCGCGAGTAGGAGGTCCGCTCCAGTTCCTCGATGCCGAGGCTCTCCATCTCCCGCATGACCGACAGCAGTTGGGGATGCGGGGTGTGCAGCGACTTGTTGGTGATGTGTCTGCCGTGGAAGCGTCTGATCACCTCGCGGGCGTTCTTGCCGGCGGAGTTCGGGGCCGGCTCCAGCGGGTGCGGGATGCCGACGCCGAGTTTCAGCGGAGACAGCGGGATCCGGGCGATGCCGTTGCCGTGGAAGAAGTGCTCGGCCCGTACCGGGCGGTTGATGAAGACGTCGTCGTTGAAGTAGAGGTAGTGCTCCGACAGGCCAGGGATGTGGTGCAGTCGGCTCTCTATCGCGTGCGAGTTGAAGACGGGGAGCGCGTCGGCCGGGAGGATGTCCCGGTGGTCGACCACGGTCAGGCCCTCCGCGTCCGGGTCCAGCCAGGCGGGGATCTGGGAGTCGGTCACCAGGTAGACGTGCCGGACGAACCCGGCGTACATCTCCAGCGAGCGCAGTGCGTACTTCAGTTCGTCGTGGCTGGTGTAGCGGGAGGCGCCGGTCTCGCGCGGGGCGATGACGTTGTCGGAGAGGTCCTGATGGGCACGGCGCTTCGCGGCCATCGCCGGGTCGTCCCCGTCGACCCAGGTGTACACGGCGTCGACGGGGAAGCGCACCTCGTCGATGCCCGGCTCGGCGAACGGGGCGAACGTCGGCACGCTGCGGCGGCGGCACACCACAGCGGCCGGCTGCTGCGCCGCCACCGGGAGCACTTCCGACACGGGGTTGCGGCGCGGGGCGACGAGCGCCGGGCCGAAGACGTCCGGCAACCGGCTGCCGGGCACGGTGAGCCAGGAGGGATCCGTGCCCGGGGCAGCGGTGGCGAGGTCCTGGCCGTGCCGCCAGAACTCGAGGTCGCACCCCGTTTCGAGGCCGGTGAGCACCTGCCCTCCCGGGCCGAGGCGCACCACGCCGGTGCGGAGCACCGCGGCCCGTCTCAGCGCCCGCGGCAGCTTCCCGTCGGCCCACAGTGCCGCGTTCGTCACGGCGCCGTCCGGTCCGACGGCGCCGACATACCCGACGGTGCCGGCGAAGCGCTGGGCGGCCCGGGCGAGGACCGCGCCGCGGTACGTCTCCTCGATGCCGATGACCTGCCGCGACGCACCGTACCCGTGGTCGGCGGGGACCAGGAAGTACGGGACGCCGAGCCCCTCCAGCAGGCTGCACACCCGCTCGAGATCGGCTTCCACGGCGTCCGCGGCGGTGTAGCCGGCGACCGTACGGCCGTACAGCCGCATCGGTCCGAAGGTGACCCGGCGCAGTCCGGGGACGGCGGCCCGCAGGCGCCGTCGGGCCCGGACCGCACGCAGCGCCCAGAGCCGGGCCGAGAGCCAGAGCCTCAGGCGCACCAGAAAGTCCCGGGCGGCCCGCATGCCCCCAAGCGCTCCGAAGCGGTGACGGATGTCCATGCCCCCCATGTCCATGCCCCCAGCCCGCGTTACTTCTGCTTCTCGAAGGGGCTCGCGAAGGGGAAGTAGTCCTCCAGGAACTCGTTCATCCGGACGCCGACCTGCTCCCGCTCCTCGGGCGGCACATCGACGTCGTTGAGGCAGAAGAAGTCGAAGCGGCGGTTGCGGCGCAGATCGCGCAGGCGCGCTTCGGCGTCGGGGCGGCTGATGTTCACATACCGGAAGCTGTACTTCCCCGGCACGCCGCGGCCGGTCATCAGCGCGTACTGGTAGAGCAGCGGGGCCGTCATGGCGATGTCCTGCGGCGAGCGGAAGCGGGACGCCGTGGTGCGGCGGACGTCCTCCTCGAACAGCTCCTCGAGCGCCTGCAGCGTGCCTCGCTGCTGCGGCAGCGGGGTGTGCATGAAGTTGTTCGTCGTCATCCGCCCGAACTTCTCCAGCAGCAGCCGACGGACGTTCTTGCTGGCGGAGTTGGTGGCCGTCTCCTCGGCGTGCGGCTTGCCGACGCCGATCTTGAGCGGGGACACCGGGATCTTCATCAGACCACTGCCGTGGAAGAAGTGCTCCGCGGTGACCCGGCGGCCGACGAACACGTCGTCGTTGAAGTACAGATAGTGCTCCGACAGGCCCGGGATGTGGTGCAGCCGGGTCTCGATCGCGTGGGAGTTGAACACCGGCAGGACATCCTGCGGGAAGATGTCGCGGTGGTCGACGACCGTGATCCCCGGGGCCCGGTCGTCGAGCCAGTGCGGCTTCTGGCCGTCGGTCACGATGTAGATGTGCCGGACGAAGTCGGCGTACATCGCGAGCGAGCGCAGCGAGTACTTCAGCTCGTCATGGCTGGTGTAGCGGGAGGCGTTGGTCTCCTTGTCCAGGATCTCGGCGATGCCGTGCTCCTGGTACCGGGCCCGCTTGGCCCGCATCTGAGGCTCCTCGCCGTCCACCCACGTGTAGACGACGTCGACGGGGAAGGTCACATCGTTCACGGTCGGCAGGGTGAGCGGGACGAAGCTCGGCAGCTCCCGGTCGCCGACCCGCACCGCGGCCGGCTTCTGCTCGGATGCCGGCAGTACGTCGGTGATGCCGTTGTTCCGCGGCGCGATGAGGGACTCGGCGAAGATGTCCTCGGAGGCCTGCGGCTGCACCTTGGCCAGTCGGCGAGGCCCGTCGTCGGAGGCGAGGAGCTGTGCCCCGTCCTCCCAGAACTCGACGTCGCAGGCGAGCTCCGGCCCGGCGAGCAGCTGGCCGGAGGGCCCGAGGTGGTTCTCCCCGATCCGCAGCGTGGGGGCCGTACGCAGCGGGGTCGGCAGCACACCGTCCATGAACAGTGCGGGATTCTTGAGCTTTCCGCCGGGCAGCGGTCTGCCGATGAACACCGCCTTCCCCGCGTTCTGCGCCTCGAGGGCGGTGAGGAAGCGCTCCCGGTCGACGGCGTTCACGCCGACCGTGTGGCGCGTACGGGAGGCCGGCACGAGGAAGTAGGGGATACCTTCCCGCTCCAGCGCGGCGACGACCAGGCCGAGGTTGGCGGCGGCCGCCTCAGCAGCGCTGAACCGGGCCACGACCCGTCCGTAGAGCTGCTGGCCGCGCACCGCCACCGGGCGCAGCACCGGGTCCGTGACCGCTGCCCTGCGGCGCCGCCGCATGGTACGCAGCTGCCACACCCTCTCGGCGGCCTTCCGCTCGACTCGCGGTCGCATCCGCCGGGCAAAGGAACGCACGGTCACGTTCTGAGCTCCTCTTCATGAACCCCTACACATCCCTGCGTTAGCCAGACAGATGCATGCGACGGAAGGTTGTAGAAGAGTTCTCCGAGAATTAACGAACGAAGGGCCGTCCGCGCAGCAGACCCACAGCTGGGCGTGATATGGAGCTGTCGCCTTTCCGATCTTGAGAGATGCGCGTCGCCACGCCCCGGCTCTGGTCAGGTCCCGGTTGGCCGCCCCGCCGACCACCCCTGACCCCACGCCGTTCGACGGAGTCCCTTTCGGCTCGGTCAAGTGGCTGGAGAACTCCGCGTTCGACAACCACGACCTGGCCGCGCGGGATCGGCTGTTCCGGGCTCCAGGCGGCGTACGGCCCCGAGGAACTGCTCAGCGCCTGGCAGAAGGCATGAGCGGGGTTGAGTTCCCGTGGGGTTGCAGTCAGTCGCCGACGAGGCCCTCAGTCCGCCGATGCCGATGAGGACGGGGTTGCAGGAAATCGTTCCACGACATGGCGGACCAGGCAGCCAAGGCCAAGAGGAGACGCTTTCTCAGTACGCACTCGCTCAGGCGTTGACGCTACCGGCGGCGTTCTGCGTCAGATCGGGGTACGACAGGCTCTCACTGTGGGAGAGGGCCTTGTAACCTCCCTTGCCTTCGAGATCGGCCAGGTAGTTCGCCTGGCTCTCGTCGGTCCACGAGTCGAACCCCTCAGGCGCATTGAACTCCTGCACCGTCGTGACGACCTTGATCACGCGCACGGTACCCCCCTCCGTCGTTGGTTCGCCGATGGTATCGACGTGCGCTCTGCGCTCACCTGAGGGAGGTAGCCACCAGAAGGAGGCGCCGGCACCGACCCGGCTATGTACCCCTTCCCCGCAGTGCGAGATCTGCCGCTGGACGACAGGGACGGCCTGCGCGGGCGCATCGTTGCTCGAAGTCCGGAGGAAGCCAGCCACGGCTGAGCAGACGCGGATGGGCGGGGAACGCGGTGATCGCGGCAAGAGCGAAGGCAAGCGACGCCCACGGCGTCCGCACACGAACCGTCGTGTGCGAACCGCCGGTGTTGACGAAGCTCGTCTGGAAGACATCAGCGGTGACGAGCTCGACAGCGCTCAACCCTCGCCAGTCAAGGTCGAGTTCGCATGCAGCGTTCGCGAAGTGCAGTTTCTGCAGGGTGAGGGTGACTTCGCCCGTCCCGTCCGGTACCCACCGCGGCTGAGCGGCACGCGCTGCCCGACGACGGCGAGCGGAGTCCCCGAGCACAGCGCCCACCAGGGCACCGATCACAAAGCCAGGTCTGCCGAAGGCAATGATGTTGCTGCGTTTGTAGCTACCGTCACCGAGGGCTCGCCAGGTCAGGCGCTGCCCCGGACCGACAGCGAGTGCACGATCGCCGTGTTGCAGTCGCGCCGTCGTGGCCACCACCGGTCGACGGGCCAGTTGCCCTTCGAGGACATCGGCGAGGATGTCACACGGGTGCCAGAGGTACTCGTCCAGCGGCGACCATGACGGTTGGCCGGGGTTCACCGGCGGCGGCGCAAAGGGGTCGGCCACTGTCACTCCGGCTTCCCGTTGAGGGTCCAGGGTTACGGTTCGCATTCCAGGCTACTCAGACTGTCCCGGCTGCACTTCCGGTTGAATCCTGCTGCCGTGTGGCGCGCGCCGTCCTTCGATGCGCCATCCTTGTGCCCTGCCAGGACCGTCGCCGGTCCGGAAAGCAAATGGTGCTCTGTCACGGTGAGGTGTTCGCATCGGTATGCGCAGCGGATCGACTCTGGCCGCATGGCTGCGCGGTCTTGACACCCCACGGCTGGAGCGGGTTCTCGCGGCTCGTGCGGACGTCGTGTCCCCGCCGGAGCCGCGATCGGTCGGCGAACTGGCGGACCGTCTGCAGCGCCCGGCGTCGGTGGCGTTGGTGCTGCCCCGGCTCGCGCTGCCGCATCTGCAGGTGGCCGAGGCGCTGGCAGCCGTGGCGTCCGTGCCGCGCGCCGGCCTGGCGCGGCTGCTGGGAGCCACGGACGAGGAGAGCGCCTGCGCGCTGGACGCGGCGCTGGACACGCTGGCCGATCACGCACTGGTCTGGCCGGACGACAAGGGCCTGCTGCACATGGCGGCCCCGCTGCGGCAGGCGTGGGACGCACCACTGGGGCTGGACGCGCCCCTGACCCGGCTGCTGGCGGACATGACCTCCGAGGAACTGCGCTCCATGCTGGTGGCGTTGGGCGAACGGCCCGGCAGCACCAAGCGGCAACGGCTGGCGGCTCTGGTGGATCACCACAGCGACCCGGAACGGATCGCCGCACTGGTGGCACAGGCACCCGCGGCCGCCCGGAAGTTGCTTGAGCGGCGGGCGAGTCACGCGCCGGACCGGCCGGAGTTCACCGTCTTCGGGGCCCCGCAGGCCGACTCCGGGCCGGGTGCGCGCTGGGCGCTGGAGCGGGGACTGCTGGTCCAGGACCGTCACCGGTACGGAGCCGCCCGTATGCCGGCCGAGGTGGCGCTCGCACTGCGGGGAGCCGACTGGCGTGCCCCGTTCGAGCCCGTCCCGCCCGTCGTGCATACGGTGCCCGTCGGCTCGGCAGAAGTGGACCGGGAGGCGGCAGCCGCGGCCACGGCGTTCGCCGCGCATGCCGCCTCGGTGCTGGCGGCGTGCTCGGCCGCTCCGCCGAAGCTGCTGAAGTCCGGCGGGGTCGGGGCACGTGAGCTGTCCCGGATCGGCAGGGCAGCGCAGTGCGACGACATCGTGGTACGTCTCGTTCTGGAAACGGCGTACGCCGCCGGGCTGCTGGCCCGGGACGGCGACCAGGTCGCGGCGACGGAAGGCTACGACGCCTGGGCGGAACGAGAACCTGCCGAGCAGCTCACCGTGCTTCTCCAGGCCTGGCGGACGCTGCCGCTCACCCCGGCCCGGGCCCGCGACGAAGACGGCAAGGCGCTTCCCGCACTCGCCGGAGCACCGCCCTGCTCCGGCTGTGTACAGGCCCGGCACGGGCTCCTCACCGCCGCAACGCACCTTCCTGCGGGCCGGGGAGCGAAGAACGCCGCGGAACTGGGGCCGCTGGTCTCCTGGTACCGCCCGCTCGCCGATCAACTCCCCGAGGACACCGCACCCTTCGCCACCCTGGTCCGCGAAGCGGAACTGCTCGGCGTCATCGCCCGGGGTGCCCTGTCCCCCATCGGTGCCGCCCTCGAGACCGACGACGCCGAAGCACTCGCCGCGGCCTGTCAGCGGCTGCTGCCGACGGCCACCAGGACAGCCCGCTTCGGCGCCGACCTCACCGCCGTCGTCACCGGCACACCGTCCGCCCACCTCGCCGCGCTGCTGGATGCCGTCGCGGACAGGGAAGCCGGCGGCACGGCATCCGTGTGGCGCTTCAGCCCGAGCACCGTCCGCCGCGCCCTGGACGCCGGCCGGACTCCCGACTCCATCGCGGCCGACCTGGCCGCCGTCGCCGTCGGCGCCCTCCCCCAGCCGCTGTCGTACCTGATCCACGACACCGCGCGCAGCCACGGCCGGATGCGCGTCACCTCCGCGGCCTGCGTGATCCACGGCGAAGAACCCGCCCTCCTCGCCGAACTCGCCGCCCACCGGAAGCTCACCCGCCTCGGCCTGCGGCAGCTGGCACCCACGGTGCTGGTCAGCCGGACCCCGCTCGAGAAGACTCTGGCCGCGCTCCGGGCCGCGGGCTACGCCCCCGTCGCCGAGACCGCTGACGGAACCGTACGGGTGGAGCAGAACCGGCGCCCCCGCGCCGCCGGCCCGGTCCCGCCGCCACGCCTGCCGGGCGGCACGGCGGGCAGGCGGAACACGAGCGCCCGCACACCGCAGGTCCCGGCGACCGTCGACCTGGGCGCCCTGGCCACCAGGCTGCGGGCCGCCCCGCCGAGCACCCCGCAGCCCGATCCTGGCAACGGAATCCCCTTCGACAGCGACACCGAGGAAATCGTCGCCGGGTGCGCGCGCCTGCTGTCCCTCGCCGATGTCCGTCAGCTGGCCCACGCCATCGACGAGGGCCGGGAGGTGACCATCGAGTACGTCGCCGCCTCGGGCAGCCGCACCGTGCGCACCCTCAGCGAGCTCGAACTCGACGCGCCCTACCTGTATGCCTGGTGCCACCTGCGCAACGACGACCGCGTCTTCACACTCTCCCGCATTCACGGTGTCATGCCCGTGTAGCCCCCGCCCCGGTCGTTCGGGCTCAGTGCGCGAAGGCCGTACTCGCCAGGAGCACGTGGACGGCGGTGCCGCCGAGGATGCTCAGGAGGGCGTTGCGGCGCCACAGGTGCAGGCCGACGGTGACGGCCAGGGCAGCCAGCGGGGCGACGGCGCGCGGCTCCGGCAACGGCAGGTCGCGCAGGCAGTAGACGACCAGGATCACCATGTCGCCGACCACGCCGCCTACGAAGCCTTCGTCACCGAGAAGCTCATGGGCCTGGCCGCGGTTCATCGCCTCGAGTCCCACCTCACCATGAAGAAGATCAAGGCTGACGGCTGAGTGGCTGGCACTGCGGGCACCACATCGTGGTCCGGCCTGCCAGGCGGGACCGGCGCAGAGGGGTGCCGCAGCGTGGGCAGTGCGGGTCGGGATCGTCGCGGTGGCCGGTGAGCCAGGAGTCATACGGTGGTACGCAGCCGGCCGTGACCGAGGAGCGCAGGGTGCGGCGCATCTGTGTGTACAGGCGCCGACGGTCGGCCTCGCTGAGATCGCTCGCCCGGCTGGTGGGGCGCAGTCGCGCGCGCCAGAGGATCTCGTCGGCGAGCAGATTGCCGAGTCCGGCCAGCACGGACTGATCGGTGAGGGCGGTCTTGAGGGTGCCGCGGCGGGAGCACAGCGCGGCCTCGAACTCCTTGCGGTCCACCGCCATCGCGTCGGGGCCCTGGCGGGCCAGCAACCGTGCGACCTCGGAATCGTCGGCCAGCCAGAGGCCCTGGAGCTTGCGTTGGTCGCGGTAGCGGAGCTGACGGTCGCGGCCCAGGGTGAACAGGACGCGGTCGTGGGGTTCGGCGGGGTCGTCGGGATGGCCGCAGACCAGTCGACCGGTCATGCCGAAGTGCAGCATGAGGGTGTGGCCGCCGCCGGTGCGGGCGAGGAGCCACTTGCCGTGGCGCTCGAGGTCGGTGAACCGCCGGCCCTCGAGCGCGTCGCGCAGCCCCCGCGCGCTCACCCGGTGCAGTACGCCGGCGTCACGCACGTCGACGCGTTGGACGACCCTGCGCAGCGCGCAGGACTCGAACACTTTCCGGAATGCCTCGACGTCTGGCAGCTCGGGCATGGAGGGAGCCCCCCAGCAGTCGGCCGGGCACGGTGAGCACGCTCACCTCCATGGTGGCTCCCTCCAGGCAATGTGTTCCCGGTGTCAGGGGCTACTCTCGCGGCTCCCGTACCACCGCCACGCCCCCCGCTGGGACCGTGACCGAACCGTCCTCGGCCGGCTTGCCGGTGAGCAGTTCCGTCGCCGTTGCCGACACGGAGACCTCCGCGCCCCGGCCCGTGTGGTCGATCAGGAAGAGGTAGTCGGCGTCCGGGCCGCGGCGCAGCACCGCCTCGATTCCGTCCGGTGTCGTGCGGACCGGCGCCACGCCCGCTTCCGAGCGGATGCGGTCGAGCAGCGAACCGAGGGTCGCCGGGTCGGGGCGGGTGGCCAGGTACCACGTCGTGCCCTCGCCGAAGGTGTGGCGGGTCACCGCCGGGCGGCCGGTCAGGGGGCCGTCCGTGTACGAGGCCACGACCTGGGCGCCTTCGGTGCGCACCCGCTCCGACCACAGGGTCCCGGTCGCGCCCGGCGCCACCTCGCCGGTCAGGCCGACCGTCTCTTCCGGGAGGAGCGGGAAGAGTTCGTCGCTGCGGACGCCGAGCGCCTCGCGGAACGCGCCGGGGTAGCCGCCCAGGCGTACGTGGCAGTTCTCGTCGACCGCGCCGCTGTGGAAGCCGACCGCGAGGGTGCCGCCGCGGCGGGCGAAGGCGGTGAGGTTCGCGGCGCCCGTGTCGTCGACCAGGTACAGGTTCGGGGCCAGGACCAGGCGGTACGACGACAGGTCCGCGTCCGGGCGGACGAAGTCGACGGCGATGCCCGCGCGCCACAGCGGCTCGTACCAGTCCCGCACCAGGTCCTGGAAGCGGAGTTCGCCGTTCGGCTGGGAGGGCAGTTCCAGGGCCCAGCGGGCGTTCCAGTCCCAGACGATGGCCACCTCGGCGGTGCCGGTGCTGCCGCGGACTTCCGACAGCGCCTGCAGATCCGCGCCCAGTTGGACGACGTCCTGCCAGATCCGGCTGTCGGTGCCGGTGTGCGGCAGCATCGCCGAGTGCCACTGCTCGGCGCCCGCTTTCGCCGCCCGCCACTGGAAGTACGCGATGCCGTCCGCGCCGCGCGCGACGTGAGCCAGCGCATTGCGGCGCAGCTCACCGGGGCGCTTGGCGCGGTTGACGGGCTGCCAGTTGACCGCGCCCGTCGAGTGCTCCATCAGCAGCCACGGGCCGCCCGCCAGCGAGCGCATCAGGTCGCCGCTGAGCGCGATGTCGATCTCCGACTCGGGGTCGGTGGACATCAGGTAGTGGTCGTTGGAGACGACGTCCAGCTCGGGCGCCCAGCGCCAGTAGTCCAGCGCGTCGAAGTTCTGCATCACCATGAAGTTGGTGGTGGCGGGGATCGAGGGGGCCGCCTCCCGCAGCACGTCCCGCTCGGCGGTGCAGAGCGACAGCAGCTCGTCGGAGCAGAAGCGGCGCCAGTCCAGCTGGTGCGTCGGATTGGGGACGGCTCCGGTGGCGCGGGGCGGCAGGATCTCGTCCCAGTCGTAGTACCACTGGCTCCAGAAGGTGGTGCCCCAGGCGTGGTTCAGGGCAGCCAGGTCCCCGTAGCGGTTGCGCAGCCAGACCCTGAACGCCGCCGCGCTCGTGTCGCAGTAGCACTCCGCGTTGTGGCAGCCGTACTCGTTGTGGACGTGCCACATCGCCACCGCCGGGTGGTCGGCGTAGCGGTCGGCCAGGGCGCGGGTGATCCGCAGGGCCGCCCTGCGGTACGCCGGGCTGCTCGGGCAGAACGTCTGGCGGCTGCCGTACGACAGTCTGCGGCCGTCCCTGTCCACCGGGAGCGCCTCGGGGTGGGCGCGGAAGAACCAGGCCGGCGGCGCGGCCGTCGGGGTGGCCAGGTCGGCGGCGATGCCGTTCTCCTGGAGCAGGGCGAGGATCCTGTCCATGCGGGAGAAGTCGTACTCCCCCTCGGCCGGCTCCAGCAGCGCCCAGGAGAAGATGCCGACGCTGACCATGGTGACCCCGGCCTCGCGCATCAGGCGCATGTCTTCGGCCCAGATCTCCTCGGGCCACTGCTCGGGGTTGTAGTCACCGCCGTAGGCGATACCGGGGACGTTCAGTACGCGCTTCATCGGGCAACACCGCCCAGCAGACGGCGCGTTGTGGCCACGCCCCACTCGTCCAGCGACAGCAGGCGGTCGCTGGAGGCCATCAGGCCGCCGGTCGCCTCGACGTGCGCGGCCCAGCGTTCGCGGGTCTCCACGGCCGGGCGGGCCATCAGGCAGTCGGGGTCGTTGATCCAGAGGCGGCCGTGCTGCCACTGGCGTCCGACGCCGGTGAACTCGGCGGGGTCCTGGCCGGGCTGGCTGTAGTCGTCGGCCTCGGGGCGGCGGTGGGGTGCGGTGTCCGGGCTGACCCGCATCGCGTCGAACAGGCCGATCGACGCCAGCATCGGCGCGCCGCAGCCCAGCAGATACGCGTCCGGGCCGATCGCCTCGCGGATCAGCTCGATCCCGGAGCGGTACGCGGTGAGCGCGTCCACCGACGTGTGCCGTACGCCCTCCAGGGCGCCCGCGTAGAGGAAGTCGACCTTGAAGTAGTCGTAGCCCTCGGAGCGCAGGGTCGTGAAGACCTCGGTCAGGTACGCCGCCGCGTCCGGGTGGGTGGTGTCGAGGACGTACAGGTCGTGGCCCCAGTTGCGGCCTGCGTGCAGCGGGGCGCCGTCGGAGGACCGTACGAGCCAGTCGGGGTGCTCGGCGGCCAGTTCGCTCGCCGGGTCGACCAGGAACGGCGCCGTCCAGATGCCCGCCCGGCGGCCCCGGGCGCGGATGGCGTCCGCGATGCCGGCGCGGGAGCGGAAGCGGCCGGAGAGGGTGAGCCAGTCGCCGAGGGCCTTCTGGTAGCCGTCGTCGATCTGGACGGCGTCGATGGGCAGGTCGAGGGTGTCCATCGCACGGAGGTTCTCGTGGATGTCGTCCTCGGTGACGGCGGTGAAGTACTCGTACCAGGAGCACCAGACGGTGGGTGCGGTGCGAGGGGCTTCGAGGCCGAGCCCCAAGGCCCAGTCCGCCAGCGTCGACTGGATGTCCGCGCCCGTCCACTCCTTCACCGGGCCGTTCGCGCTCACCTCCGCGGTGCCGTCCCTCACGACCAGCCGGATCGACGGCACCTCGCGGGTCGGGTCGGCCGCCGCCCACAGGCGGACCGGGGAGCCGTCCCCGGGGTCGAGGGCGAGCAGGCCCTCGCCCTGGAAGGTGTCGTCCGGGACGGTGTGGCCGGGGCGGTAGCAGACCGTCGCCCAGTTGTCGTTGGTCGGGCGGTACGGCTTGTCGCCGAGGGCGTAGGCGCCGCTGGGGCTCCAGGACTGCCAGCCCTCCTCGTGGACGCGGGCGGTGCTGACGTCCACGGGCACGGAGGTGAGCGGCGTGAAGGGGTGGGGCACGGTGGTTCTCTTTCGAAAAGGCGGGCGTCAGCCCTTGTTGGCGCCGAGCGTGAGGCCGCTGACGAACTGCCGCTGGAGCAGGAAGTAGACGATCAGCGTCGGGATCGCGGTGAGCAGGGCGCCGGCGGCGACCAGGTTGGGGTCGGTGAAGTACTGGCCGGAGAGGTTGTTCAGCGCCGAGGTGATCGGCATGTTCTCGCCGGTGGAGATCAGGACGAGGGCCCAGAAGAAGTCGTTGTAGATCCAGATGGACAGCAACGTCGCCAGGGCGGCCATCGCCGGACGGCACAGGGGCAGGGTGATCTGCCAGTACAGCCGCCACACCGAGGCACCGTCGACCAGCGCGGCCTCGGTCAGCTCGTGCGGCAGGGAGCGCATGTAGTTGCTCAGCACGAAGGCGCAGAAGCCGGACTGGAACGCCACGTGGATCAGCACCAGGCCGAGGGCGGAGTCGTACAGCTTGCCGCTCATCGTGATGCCGGGCAGGTCGATGAGCAGGTACAGGCGGTACAGCGGCGTGATGATGACCTGCTGCGGCAGCAGGTTGCCGGCCGTGAAGAGCAGCAGCAGCGCCAGGTTGATCCGGAAGTCGAAGCGGGCGACGTAGAACGCCACCATCGACGACAGGAACAGGGTCACCAGGACGGCCGGGACGGCGATCAGCAGCGTGTTCACGAAGTAGTGCGTCATGTCCGACTGCGTGAACGCGTTGGTGAAGTTGTCGAAGTTCAGCGTGTCCGGGAGGGACACATAGCCCTTCTCGCTGGTCTCGGCGTACGGGCGCAGGGCCGCGTAGATCGCCCACACCAGCGGCGCCAGCCAGGCCAGCGCCATGCTGCCGAGGACGACATGCAGCAGGAGCCGGGCGGGGCGGACCGGCGTGCGTTTCTTCACGGCAACAGTCGCGGTGCTCATGCTCGCCGCTCCTTCCGGAAGGTGCTCACCAGGTAAGGAATGATCACGACGAGGGAGATCAGCAGCAGCACGACCGCGATCGCGGATCCGTATCCGATACGGCTCGACTCACCGACGATGTTGTTGGTCACGAGGATGGACAGCAGCTCGGTGCCCTCGGCACCGCCGTTGAAGACGTAGACGAGGTCGAACGCGCGCAGCGCTTCGATGATCGTGACGACCAGGACGATGGTGTTGGTGGGGCGCAGGGTCGGGAAGACGACGTTCTTGAACGTCTGCCACTCGTTGGCACCGTCGATCGCGGAGGCCTCGCGCAGGGACGGGTCGACGCCCTTCAGGCCGGCCAGGTAGAGGATCATCATGTAGCCGGTGTGCCGCCAGGAGGCGGCGACGAGGATCGCCCACAGGTTGAGGTCCGGGTCGCCGATCCAGTCGATGTACTTGCCGGGCTCGTTGGCCCCGATGATGCTGTTGATCAGGCCCGTGTCGGGGTTGTAGACGAGCTGCCAGACGAAACCGATGACGGCCATGGACAGCACGACCGGCAGGAAGAACGCGGTCTGGTAGACACGGCTGAACCGGATCTTCTTGTCCAGCTGCACGGCCAGGAAGAGACCGAGCGGCGTCGGGATCACGATCAGCACGACGAACCAGATGACGTTGTGCTGCACGGCGGGCCAGAACTGCGGGTTCTGCTCGAACAGTTCCTTGAAGTTCTGCAGCCCGACCCACTGGATCGAGTCGAAGCCGATGCCGTCCCAGGTGGTGAACGCAAGCGCGATCGAGGCGAGGGCCGTGACCCACACCAGGGCGATGTGCAGGATCGTCGGCAGGGTCGCCATCACGCCCAGCGTGAGCCGGTCGCGGCGGGTGAGCAGGCGGCGGTGCCCCTGGGGCACCTTCTTCTGCTTGGCGGGGGCAGCGCCCGGAGGCGGCACGGCGGCCGCCTCCGGGATCTCCTTGGTGATGTCGGTGCTCATGAGGAGGCGAAGATCGTCTTCTTCTGGCGCTCGATCGAGGACAGCAGGCTGTCGACGCCCTTGGGATCGCGGATGAACTTCTGCAGTGCGGGCTGCATCACCGTGGAGGTGAAGTCCGGCCGGCTGTCGCGGTCCATGAACTGGGTGAGGCTCTTGGCGCCGCCGATCATGTCGTACGCCTTCTTCTGCAGGGCGCTGTACGACGAGGTGTCGGCCTTGGTGGAGGCGTGGACCACGCTCGGGTCGGACTTCAGGTAGATGTCCTCGGCCTCCGGGGTGCCCAGGTACTCCAGGAGCTTGACCGCCTCGGCCTTGTTCTTCGGGTTCTTGCTCATCATGAAGCCGTCGGTCGGCGCCTCGACGGTGTCCTGGCCGTACGCCGGGTCGATCTCCGGGAAGGCGAAGAAGTCGAGGTCCTCGAGGTCGTCCGGGTTCGTGAACTGCTGGGCCACGAAGGTGCCCATGAGGTACATGCCGGCCTTCTTCGACACCAGCGTCTGGGCCGCGTCCTGCCAGGTGCGGCCGATGGCACCCTCCTGGTGGTAGGGGAGGATCTCGGCCCACAGGTCGAAGGCGGCGCGCACCTTGGCGTCGGTCCAGGAGGCCTTGCCGGCCATCAGGTCGACGTGGAAGTCATAGCCGTTCTTACGGAAGTTGATCTGGTCGAAGGTGCCGAGCGCGGGCCAGGCGTCCTTGTCGCCGAAGGCGATCGGGACCAGGTTGTCCTTCTGCATCTGCTTGCACAGGGCGATGAAGTCGTCCCAGGTGGTGGGGACTTCGTAGCCCTTCTCCGCGAAGACGCTCTTCCGGTAGAAGACGGCCCAGGGGTACGTGTAGAGCGGCACGAAGTAGAACTTGCCGTCCTCACCCTTGCTGAGCTTCTGCATCGCCTCGGGGAAGTTGCCGCTGATCTTCTGCCACACGTCGTCGATCGGGGTGGTGAGGCCCTTGGCCGCGAAGAACTGCATCCGGTACCCGGCGAACCAGGTGAACACGTCGTCCGGCGTGCCCTGGAGGTAGGAGTTGATCTGCTCCTGGAAGGTGTTCGAGTCCTTGGTGTTCACGTCGACCGTGATGCCGGACTTCTTCTTGTAGGCCGCGTAGATGTCGGCGAACGCCTTCTTCGGCACCGGGTCGGACGCCTTGGAGCCCAGGGTGACCGTCTTCGGGTCGGCTGCCGTGCCGCTGCCGCCGCAGGCGCTGAGCAGGGGTATGCCGGCGCCGAGAACGGCGGCGCCGCCGACGCCGCGCAGCAGGGTGCGGCGGCTCGGGCCAGGGAGCGTGAGACCGGAGGGAGTTGTGTGCATAGCGGCTCCTGAGGGGGGCACAGGGTCCGGTCCGAAAATTGGTCGAAACCAATCAGAAAACAACCTGACCGAACACG
This sequence comes from Streptomyces sp. KR55, assembly GCF_052245645.1. Lineage (NCBI taxonomy): Bacteria > Bacillati > Actinomycetota > Actinomycetes > Kitasatosporales > Streptomycetaceae > Streptomyces > Streptomyces sp. KR55. Next base: position 21,649 of record NZ_JBQQCE010000124.1, read on the forward strand.
AGGGTGGCGTAATAACAGCCGCATGTCCGGTCATACGTCAAGGGTGGACGTCACTCTTTGTTGAAACGTAACCGTCACACCCGTATGCCCCAGCGATCACGCACAGGCCATCACAGAAACCAACACAACCGGTCAGGGCCTCAGGCCTGTCCTAGCCGACGCGGACGTCCTTCTCCACCGTGACCTGGTCGATCTCCGTGGTCCGGACGGTGATCCGCATCGTCCAGGTGCCCGCCAGGGGGAGCCGGAGCGTGTCCGTCGCCCAGTAGCCGCCGCGGTCCTCCAGCCGGGCGTCGATCGGGCCGACGTCCTGCGCGCGCAGGGTGAACGTCATCCGCAGTTCGGGAACGGTGGAGAGGCCACCGTCGGAGCCGAAGACCACGGCCTGCAGCTGGTTCCGGCCCACGTGGCCGGGGGAGAGCTCGACCTGCACCCTGCCCCGCCCATTCGGCGTGCCGACGTCGAAGGGGACCACCGTGCTGGACGCGGCGGCCGCCCCGCCTGCCGGGGCCGCCTGCGCAGCGGCACTCTCGCTCGCGGCCCGGCCCGGCAGGGTGACCGTGAGGAGCGTGG
>NZ_JBQQCE010000125.1:0-22218 GCF_052245645.1 Streptomyces sp. KR55
GCTCACCCTCGACTGCGACACCTGGGCGAGCCCCGACGACTCCGGACAGCGCCTGATGGTCCTGACCGCCGAACCCGGCAGCCCCTCCCACGACGCCCTGCGCATCCTCACCTCCTGGACCGCGGAGCGGACGGAACCGAACCAGGCGAGGGACACGACTCGATAGCGGCCCGGGCAGGTGAAACCGCACGCCCGCAGGTGAACCCGCAGACCCTCGCCTCTCGTGCTCCTAGGGAAGTGTGAGGAGAGGTGGCACATGCTCGCGTACGACATCCAGGGCAGCGGGCCCGGTGTGGTCCTCCTGCCCGGTATCGGGGGCACCGCGACCGGCACCTGGGAGACGCTGCTCGCCGACCTCGCGGCCGAGCACACCGTCGTGCTCGCCGACCTCCCCGGATCGGGCCGCAGTCCGTTGCCCGTCGGCCCGCTGGAGGCGGGTGCCGTGGCCGACCAGGTGGTGGCCACCGCTCGCAGGGCCGGGCTGAGCGACTTCGTGATCGCCGGGACCTCGCTCGGCGCGGCCGTCGCCGTCAAGGTCGCCGCCCGCCATCCCCACCGGGTCCGCGGCCTGTTCACCCTCTCCGGATTCGCCCGGCCCCGCACTGCGCTGTGGCTCAGCCTGGAGATGTGGGCGTCGTTGCACGCCCGCCACGACGACGAGCTGAGCGACTTCCTGACCTCGCTGTCCTTCTCCGAGGACTACTTGGCCGCGCAGACACCTGAAGCGGCCCGAAGCCTGACCGCCCGGTTGGCGGCTTCCGCTCCCGGCACCGCCCAGCAGATCGCCTTCGCCCTGGGCATCGACGTCCGCGGCGACCTCGCCGCCGTCACCGCCCCCACCCTGGTCGTCGCGGCGGCGGGAGACCAGTTCGTGGCCCCGGAGCACTCGGTGGAGCTCGCGGTCGGCATACCCGGCGCACGGCTGGCCGCGGTCAGGGGCGGGCACGCGGCGGCCTTCGAGGAGCCGGGACGGACGCTGGAGATCCTCACCGGATTCCTCCGTGACGTCCACCGGCCCCACCCCGAGCTCTCCCCCACCGACACGGTCAGGTGGCCGACGGCGCCGGGGCCACGGTTTCTGCCGACCGTTCCGGCTCCCCGCCATCCCCACGAACGTTGACCTCTACAGGAGTCCGACAAGCCATGCGCGTGCATTTCGTCGTCCACGAAGCGTTCGAGGCTCCCGGGGCCTACGCTCGGTGGGCCCTGGACCGGCAGCACACCGTCACCTACTCCCGCCTCCACGCCGGCGAGAGTCTCCCGCCGGCAGCCGACGACATCGACCTGCTCGTCGTGATGGGCGGCCCCCAGTCCCCGGCCACGACCACCGCCGAGTGCCCGCACTTCGACGCGGCGGCGGAGATGTCCTTGATCGCCTCCTGCACGGCGGCGGGCAAGGCCGTCGTCGGCGTCTGCCGGAAGTCGGCTCCTTCCCTGTGACGCTCACCGAGGCCGGCCGCCGGCACCCGCTGTTCGACGGCTTCGACGAGAGCTTCGACTCCGGGCACTGGCACCACGACATGCCCGGACTCACGGCCGACGCGACCGTGCTGGCCGCCAGCGAGGGGTGCCCCCGGCAGATCGTGGCGTACGGCAGGTTCCTGTACGGGTTCCAGTGCCACATGGAGTTCGACCGGGACATCGTCGAGGGGCTCATCGAGTCGGCGGAGGAGGAACTCACCGCGCTCGCCGGCCACCGCTTCGTCCAGCAGCCGGAGGAGCTGCGGCGCAACGACCACCGCGCGATGAACGAACGGCTCGAAGTGTTTCTGGACCGGCTGGTCGCCGCCTACACGGCGGCCTGACCGGTGCCGCACATCTCAGACAAGGAGAAGTTCCCCATGGCCAAGCTGTTCTACGACACCGACGCCGACCTGTCCGTCATCCAGGGCCGCAAGGTCGCGGTCATCGGCTACGGCAGCCAGGGCCACGCCCACGCGCTGTCGCTGCGCGATTCGGGCGTCGACGTGCGGGTCGGTCTGCACGAGGGCTCGAAGTCCAGGGCGAAGGCCGAGGAGCAGGGCCTGCGCGTGGTGACGGTAGCCGAGGCCGCCGCGGAGGCCGACGTCATCATGATCCTGGTGCCGGACCCGATCCAGGCCCAGGTCTACGAGGAGCACATCGCCCCGAACCTGAAGGACGGCGACGCGCTGTTCTTCGGCCACGGCTTCAACGTCCGCTTCGGCTTCGTCAAGGCGCCGGCCGGTGTGGACGTGTGCATGGTCGCCCCCAAGGGCCCGGGCCACCTGGTGCGCCGTCAGTACGAGGAGGGCCGCGGCGTTCCCTGTCTCGTCGCCGTCGAGCAGGACCCCTCCGGGGGCGCCCTCACGCTGGCGCTGTCGTATGCGAAGGGCATCGGTGGCACCCGTGCCGGGGTTATCGAGACGACGTTCACCGAGGAGACCGAGACCGACCTGTTCGGTGAGCAGGCCGTGCTCTGCGGTGGCACCTCCTCGCTGGTGAAGGCCGGTTTCGAAACCCTCGTCGAGGCGGGCTACCAGCCGGAGATCGCCTACTTCGAGTGCCTCCACGAGCTGAAGCTGATCGTCGACCTGATGTACGAGGGCGGCCTGGAGAAGATGCGCTGGTCGGTCTCCGAGACCGCCGAGTGGGGCGACTACGTCACCGGTCCGCGCATCATCACCGACGCCACCAAGGCCGAGATGAAGAAGGTCCTCGCCGAGATCCAGGACGGCACCTTCGCGCGTGAGTGGATGGCCGAGTACCACGGCGGTCTGAAGAAGTACGACGAGTACAAGCAGCAGGACTCCGAGCACCTGCTGGAGACCACGGGCAAGCAGCTGCGCAAGCTGATGAGCTGGGTGAACGAGGAGGCGTAGCCTCACCGCAGTCAGTCGGTCAGGCGGTCCAGGACCACGGCGGCGAGGCGGAGCGCGGCGTGCAGTTCCGTCACCGCGGCGACGCCGGAGCAGTCGCCGCGCAGGCCCGGCCAGACCGCCAGCAGGACCTGGCCCTGCGGGATGCGGGACGGCCCGCTCAGGGGCATCCAGGTGGCCATGAGCGTGCCGTGCACCGGCGTCGCGATCGCGCCCGGACGTCCGTCGGCATGAGCGTCCGCGTCAGCGTGGACAGCTCGACGGGCGCCCGTCGGTGTCGGAGCCCCGTACCAGGGTGAGAACGGGCCGGCCCGCGCCGGCGCCCTTGGGTGGCACAGCCGACGAGTGGTCACAGCACGGCCGGCCACACCTGTCGTACCTTGTCATGGTCTCTCCCCTCGTGCCCGGGGTGTGAGCTTCGTGCAGGAAGTCTCTCGGGGGCGGGGGCCGGACCACATCCGTCATCCGACTGCGGGGTACGTGGCAGGCGCCGCGTCCTGTGCCACCCGCTCCAGCAGTCGTGAGGCGTCGGACAGCGCGGAGTCGGTGTCCGGTGCGGGATGCATGGTCACCTCGTACAAGTGGGCGAGGAAGCGGGCGAGGCGGCCGCCACCGGCGTACGTCAGGGCGACGCTGCCCTCCCACAGGGGCTCACGCAGGCGGGCCGGGGTGAACTGCCCGTCTCCGGCACAGGCCAGGAGAAGGCGAGCCGCGAGGGTCCGCTCCAGCGGTTCCGGGGCCCAGACACCGTGGTCGAGGTCCTCGGCGAGGGCGGCGGTCAGTGAGGTGAGGCGCTCATGGGGCATGGGAATCGATGGCCTTCTGCTCAGCGCGGGTGACATGTGTCTGCCGTACCCCGACGGACGACATGTCGGTGTAGGTTTCACTCAGAATACGTGTCTCACGGGCGCCTCCAGCCGTGACGGCAATGTGTGTGGCGTTTCAGCCGTGCCCGGCGTGGCAGGACGGCGCCCCGTGGCATCACCACCGGAGAGAGACCGGAGCATCGATGAGATCGGACGCACGCCACAACCGGCTGCGCATCCTCGAAGCGGCGGCCGAAGTGCTCGCCGCTCCCGGCGACACCTCGTTGAAGACCATCGCGCGCAGAGCGAGCGTCGGCCAGGGGACGCTCTATCGTCACTTCCCCACCCGGGAATCCCTGGTGCTCGAGGTGTACGGCGAGGAGGTGGACGAACTGGTGACCGCCGTGCCCGCCCTCCTGAGCACCCTGTGCCCGCCGCTCGCGCTGCGCGCGTGGCTGCAGCGCCTCCTGAGCGTCGGCACGAGCACGCCGGGGTTCGCGGACGCCATGAGCGGGACCGCCGGCACGCTGACGGAGCAGTGCCGACAGGCGTACCGACCGCTGCTCGACGCCCTCTCGGCGCTGGTGGACGCCAACGAAGAGACCGGGACCATCGTGCCCGGGACGACGGCCGACGACGTGCTCCTGCTGCTCGGTCCCCTGTGGCGCGTTGGAACGGACGACGAGGAGTGCGCCAGATCGAGGCGGCTCTTCGACGTGCTCATGCGGGGGCTGTGCCCGTCGGGCGCCGCGGCGCGGGAGGCCTCCGTTCGTCAGGAAGCGCGGCAAGTGGGGTGAACCCTGCCGGGTGTCCGGAGTCGGCTCACCCTCGACTCGCTGCTAGTCTCCGTCAACCGGAAGGCCGACGGCACGCTCGCGTTCGTCGCGGACAACCGGTTCCTGCGCTTGGTCGAGGCCGCCACCATGGTGCCCGGCCTGTGCACCGCCCTGCTGTACCACCTGGTCGCCGCCCACCTGGTACACGACTCACGGGGCCTTCCCGCGATCCGCGTGACGCCCGGTCAGTAGAGCTCCTCGCCGGGGAAGAGGGTGAGCAGCCGCACGGTCTCCACGTACAGCCATGTCAGGGTCAGGGTGAGACCGAACGCGGCGAGCCAGGACTGGTCCCGGGGCGCGCCGTACTTGATGGCGTCCTCGACCTTCCTGAAGTGCAGGGACAAGAAGGACGCCGCGAGGACGACGCCCAACAGGCCCATGAAGACGCCGAGGCCAGCGGGGTGCAGGCCCAGGACGTCCGCGCCCGTGAGGGGCAACAGGGTCCAGTCCGCCAGGGCGAGGAAGCACACTCCGAACAGTGCGGCGCCGGCGAAGCCGTAGAGGCGGCGGTTCACTCGCATCCAGTGCAGCTTGTAGGCGAGGAGGACTCCGGCGGAGGTCGCCATCGTCCCCAGCACGAGCTGGACGAAGACACCCGGTGAGAGGTGGCTGGAGGCCGTGGCCGAGAGCACGCCGAGGAACACACCCTGGAAGGCGGCGAACGTCAGGGGCAGGGCCGGGGACGGCGGTTTCCTCCGGCACTGGATCACCACCAGCGCCGCGGCGACCAGTCCGGCGCCGACGGCGATGCCGTAGGCCACGGCCGCGCCGAGGGGAGCGTACGGCAGCAGAGTCCACGACAGCGCGGCCGCGAGGGCCGTCACCCCGAGTCCCGTCAGCGCACGGGACAGGACGTCGTCCATCGTCATCAGGTCGCCGACGGACAAGGGGAGCGGAGCGGAATCGTCCTCGTGGACCTGGTCCAGGTCCTTGCCCATGCCGATCCGGCTCTGCGCGACGGCGATCCCCGCTCGGGGGTCCCTGGCCGCCGTCTTCTGCCCGCCTCGCCGCTTGAACTGCGGCCGGGAGAGTATCGGATTGCTGCTCTTCAACGAACGCTGCTGCTCGACCGGTGTCACGCCAGATCCTCTTCTCCGTGTCGGACATACCGGCACCCGATACCCCGCCGGCGGCGGGGTATCGGGTGCCGAGGGGTTCGCCGGAGGTGTCGGCTGCCGTCAGTCTGCACTTCCGGACAAACCATGCGCATCAGTCACTTGACGGTGGATGGTGCTCTTCGATACGTGTGACACACATATGTCGAGGGCGGTACAGCCACGGGTGACCTCACATCCTCAGCTCTTCAGTCCGTAGAAGTGCATCGGGGAGTTCGGCTCGAAGCCGATGCGCGGGTACACGGGTGCCCCGGCGACGGTTGCGTGCAGGGTGGCCCGGGTCAGTCCGGTGGCGCGGGCGCCCTCGTACAGCGCCTTGCGCGTCACCGCCTCACCGTAGCCTCGGCGCTGCTGTTCGGGGTCGGTGGCGACGAGCACGACGAAGAGCCGGCCCTCGGCCTCGACCGTGGCGGCGCAGGCGACCGGGGCGCCGTCCCGCAGCGCCAGGTAGGCGTACACCTCCCGCTTCCACAGCGTGGAGCCGACCAGACCGTCGCGGCCGTCCTCGAGGGGAAAGCCGTAGGCGCGCGAGTTGAGGTCCGCGTAGGCCCGCAGGCGTTCGTCGGTGGTGACTCGTTCGAACGTCAGGTCAGGGTGGCGGGGCTCGGGGATGGGCAGCAGGTCGCCGGCCATGCCGGTGCCGGGGAAGGCGTACGCCAGGCCCGCGCGCTCCGCCGCCTCCTCCAGTGCCGCACGCGCGTCGTCCGCGAGCAGGTCCTCGAACAGCCACAGGAAGCCCGGCTGCCTCTTGGACCGCATGATGTCCGCCGCCTGCTCCAGACGCTTCTCCAGGAGCACGGCGTCGGCCCCGACCTCGGTCAGGGTGATCGCGTTCCAGAAGGCGAAGCGGCAGTCGGCCCAGCGGACGGCTACACCCGGCAGATCGCGCACGTCCGACTCCTCGTCCCGGTCGAGCACCATGGCACGCCAGACCGTGGAGAGCTGTGCCACGGATTCGACCGCGGCCGTCAGGTCCGTCACGGCAACCCCTCACTTTGTCGTGTGTTGTGAAATGTCTTGCGCTCGGTACGACGATCCCCACCGCTCACGGTGTTCGGACACCGCCGTTCACGTCATAGAGCGCCTGGATCCGGACAGCCCCGGGCTCCCGCTCGGCCCCGCCTCCACCGCGGGTCTCAGCGGCAGCCCGGGGGACGACCGCCCGGAGACGCACCACGCCGAAGCGGCCGTCGCGTCCCCGCCGCAGCCGATCAACAGCGGGGAACCTGCCGCTACCCACACGGATCCGGGACGACCGCCGGTTCACTTCCGGGCCCGGAATCAGGCGGGCGTGATGTTGTGGTTGAACCGGAAGACGTTGGTCGGGTCGTAGCGCTTCTTCACCGCGGCGAGCCGGTCGAACCGCTCCGCCCCGTACACCGCGCGCACTCCCTCGGTGTCGGTCGCCTCGTCCGGCGAGAGGAAGTTGACCATGTTCCGCTCCGCCGCCCAGGGCGCCAGCCCGTCCACGACCCGCGCCAGGTCGGCCCGGAGCTTCTCCGCCTGATCCGGAGCGCCCACCGCGAACCCGAAGACGACATACGGAAGACCGCGGCTGGGCACCGAGTTGGGGAACTCCGGTTCACGGTCGAAGGCGCCGCCGAGCGCCCGGATCTCGACGTTCGCCAGGGTGCATCCCGACTCCGCGCCGGTCAGCTCCACGAGCACCTGCGCCGTCTTCTCGGAGAACTCCTCCAGGCAGACACTGCGATCGAAGTACGGCATCGGATCCACCGGATCCATGTGGATCTCCCCGATCGACGTGAAGGGCTTCTCCCCCACCAGGTCGACCAGCACCGGCGCGGCCGCCCGCAGCGGAGCGACCAGTTCGGCCCCGTCGGCCGCCGACCCCAGGTAACCGATCCGCAGATGGACCACGAAGGCACCGCGCAGCGGCTCGGGCAGCGCCGGGACGTCGGGCAGGCGCTGGATCCCCAGGGACGAGGTCATCGCCTCCCCCACCGTCGGCAGCCAGGCACGCCAGGCCTCCAGCACCTCGGCCAGGTGCTCACCCGCGAAGTAGATGCCGCCGCCGTAGAAGCGCGCGACCGGAAACACCTCGAACTCGATCTCGGTCACCACACCGAAGTTGCCCTTGCCGCCCAGCAGCGCCCAGAACAGGTCCGGTTCGCTCTGCGGTGTCACCCGGCGCAGTTCTCCGTCCGCCGTGACCACGTTCAACCACCGCACGTGGTCGGCGGCATAGCCGAGCGTGCGTCCCAGCAGCGGGCTCTGACCGCCGCCCAGCGTGTATCCGATGACGCCGACGTCCGGCGCCGAGCCCACAATGGGGGCCAGCCCGAACTCCGCCGTGCGAGGCAGTACCTCGCGCCAGCGCACACCCGCCTCGACCCGCACGGTGCTCTCCTGTGCGTCGACAACGATGCGCTTCATCCGCTGCGTCGTGATCAGCAGCCCGCCCTGGGCCGAGGAGACCATCTGATGGGCCGCGGACTTCACCGCGACCGGCAGCCCGTGACGCACGGCGAACAGGACCGCCGAACGGACGTCGAGTTCACTGCTCGCCCCGACCACGACGGCCGGCCGAAGACCACAGGCCAGGTTGTACGTGGCGCACTCCGCCTCGTACTCCGCCGATCCCGGCTCGAGAACCGGTCCTCTCACGGAATGCCGCAGAGCCATCACGTCCTCCGGCCGTAGATCCACACCCGCCGTACCGGACACGTTCGCACTCATCCTGATCACAACCTCACTCACATAAGCGGAACGCCCCGAGACACTCACCCGCGCGGAACGAGGCAAGACGGTCACCGGGCGCCTACCTTGACGTGACTGAAACGGGCCGGACCCCCTTCGCCGTTCACATCAACATGTCCGGACTCACATGTTGACGGCAGGGCAGTGGTCTGTCGTTGTGAAGGACGGACGCGTAGGAGATACGTGTGCCATCTAGGCACACTACTTGTCGCAATCGGCGAATTTGCAGCCCTGTGATCATCAAGGGAAGCGCGTTGAAGATCGCTCGTCTCACCTGGAGGAAACCATGCCGAGGTCCACCCACATGTCCACCGATCCGACGTCAAGCTACCGGGCTATCGAGAACCTGATCGCGCGTTACGCCGAGCTCGTGGACGACGGAGATTTCGCAGGTCTTGGCATCCTTCTCGCTGACGCCACCTTCACAGGCAGCGGCGAGCCAGTGAGCGGCCGCAACGCGATCCAGCAGATGTTCCAGGACACTGTGATCCTCTACGACGACGGCACACCGCGAACCCAGCACGTCACGACCAATGTCGCCATCGAGGTCGACGAACAGACGAGCATGGCGGTCTCGCATTCGTATGTCACTGTGTTTCAGGCGCTGCCCGACCTGCCGCTGCAACCCATCGCCAGTGGCCGGTACCGTGACCGCTTCGAGCGCCGTTCCGGGCAGTGGCGCTTCGTAGAGCGACAGGTCCGCATCAACCTCGTCGGCGATGTCAGCTGCCATCTGCGCCAGGCTGCCGTACAGCGGTAGTCCTCGGGTGACAGACAGCCTGCTCTAGTGACGCGTCTCGTGCTTCGGCCCACAGAATCAAGCCCTTCCGGTTCGGAATAACGAGAGGGGTGAATTCAGGGCGTCCTTTAAACTGCAGTGATTGCATGGGCCGCACGGAGCCGGGTGCAGGCGCAGCCAGGTCGGCGGACAGCACCAGGCCTCCAGACGTCAGCCGTTGGAGGCAGCTCGATGAACGACCTGGGCTCGACCGTCGGCCCGGCCTCGACCGTCGGCCCGGCCTCGACACGGCTGGTCGGACGCGACCGAGACCTCGCGTTCATTCACTCCTTCTTCGGCAATTCCGAGGTCCACGGGGCAGCTCTGCTGCTCTCGGGCGAGGCGGGGGTGGGCAAGACCGCCGTGCTCGACGCGGTGGCGACCGGCGCCCTGCGCGACGGCGTCCGGGTCCTGCGCGCGGCCGGTGTGCAGTTCGAGGCGGACATCAGCTACGCCGGTCTCAACCAGCTCCTCGTGCCGCTCTTCGACGACTTCGACGTCCTGGACTCCGTCCACCGCGACGCTCTGCGGGTCGCGGTCGGCATCGGCGGCGGACCGGCGCCCGACCGGCTCCTGACCTCCACCGCGGTTCTGCTGCTGCTCCGGCTGATATCCGCCCGGACGCCGCTCCTGCTCGTCATCGACGACCTGCCGTGGCTGGACCGGGCGACCAACGCCGTGCTCGGCTTCGTGGCCCGGCGGCTCGTCGGCAGTCGTATCGGCTTCCTGGCGGCCTCCCGTACGGGCTCCGACAGCTTCTTCGAGTCCAGCGGCCTGACCGAGCGGCGGCTGGAGCCGCTGGACGACGCTTCGTCGGCCGAGCTGCTCGCCCTCGCGCATCCCGACGTCTCCCCCGCCGTACGGCGCCGCATCGCGGCCGAGGCGCGCGGCAACCCGCTGGCCCTGGTGGAGCTGCCGATGGCGCTCTCCGCCGAGCAGCGCGCGACCCTGGCGGCGGTTCCCGGTGTGCTGCCGCTGAGTGAGCGGCTCCAGGCCATGTTCGCCTCGCGCGTGGCCGGTCTGCCCGACCGCAGCCGGCAGATACTGCTGCTCGCGGCCCTCGAGGGGACCGGTGACCTGGCCGCCGTCGAGGCCGCCGCATCCGACCGTGCCGGTGTCGACGACCTCGCCCCCGCGGAGCAGAACCGGCTGGTGACGATCTCGACCGACAACCGACGGCTGTCCTTCCGGCATCCGCTGATCGGTTCCGCGGTGGTGGAGCTGGCGACCGCCGCCGAACGCAGACGAGCCCATCAGGCGCTCGCCGACGTGCTCGGCGACCAGCTGGAGCGCCGCGCCTGGCACCTGGGAGAGGCGGCGGTGGGCCGGGACGAGACGGTCGCGGCCCTGCTGGAGGAGGCCGCGCACCGCCGGCTGCGGCGCGGCGACGCGCTCGGCGCGGTGGCGGCGCTGACCCGTGCCGCGGGGCTCAGCCCCGCGGCGTCCGACGAGAGCCGCCGGCTGGCCGAGGCGGCCTATGTCGGCGTGGACTCCGGCGGAGAGCTGGAGGACGCCTCGCGACTGCTCGCCGGAGCCCAGGCCCATCCCACCGGACAGCAGTCGCTGCACGCGGCGGCCGCGTCCGCGTTTCTGCTGATCAACAGGGACGGCGACATCGACACCGCGTACCGGCTGCTGGTCGGCGCGATCGAGTCCGGGGAGCACGGCTACGACGCCTCGGACGACGCCCTCATCGAGGCCCTGCACGTCCTGGTGCTGCTGTGCTGGTACGGCGGTGACCCGAAGCTGTGGGAGCCGCTGCTGGCGTTCGTGGACCGGCTGACCCCCAAGCCGCCCGAGCTGCTCTGGGTGATCACCCAGACCTTCGCCGACCCGGCGCGCACCGGTGCTGCGGCGCTGCCCCGGCTGACGGAGCTGATCGCCACCGTGGGGGACGACCCCACCCGGGTGATCCGCGTCGGCACCGCCTCGGTCTTCCCGGACCGGCTCGGGGACTTCCGGTGGGCCACGCGCCGGCTGGCGGAGCAGGGCCGCGCCGGCACCGCGCCCGTCCGCCGCCACCTGGGCGCGCTGATGCATCTGGGCCTGGACTACTTCCACCTGGGCCGGTGGGACGACGCCGCGCAGCTGGCGGCCGAGGGGCTCACCCTGTGCGAGGAGCACGACTACCGGTTCTTCGCGTGGTACTTCCAGTACATCCAGGCGGCCGTGGCCGCGGCACAGGGCGACGCGGAGAGCAGTGCCGCGCTGACCGAGGAGATCGTCCGGTGGGCGACACCTCGCGGGACCCACGGCGCACGGTTCTTCGCCTGCCATGCCAGGGCGCTGGCCGCCCTCGGCAGCGGCGACTTCGAGACCGCTTACCAGCACGCCTGCACACTCAGTCCGCCCGGGACCGTGGCCCCCTACGTGCCGATCGCCATGTGGGGCACGATGGACCTGGTCGAGGCGGCCGTCCGCACCGGCCGGGAGAAGGAGGCCGCGGCCCACGCGGCCGCGATGCGCGCGTCCTCGATGGCCGGGCTGTCGCCCCGGCTGGAGCTGCTGGTGCTGACCTGCGAGGCGCTGACCACACCCGGGAAGGCGGCGGTCGACCTCTTCGAGCGGGCCCTGTCTCTGCCCGGTCCGGAGCGCTGGCCCTTCGACGTCGCACGGGTGCGGCTCTTCTACGGCGACCGTCTGCGGCGGCTGCGTGCCACGACGGAGGGCCGGGAGCAGCTGGCCCAGGCACTGGAGGCTTTCCAACGCCTGGGCGCCAAGCCCTGGGTGGCGCGTACCGCGGCGGAGCTGCGCGCCGGCGGCCAGTCCGCACCGACAGCCGTCAGGCCGGGAGCCGTGACACTGACCGCTCAGGAACTGCAGATCGCCAAGCTCGCGGCGACCGGACTGACCAACAAACAGATCGCCGAGCGGCTGTTCCTGTCCCATCGGACCATCGGCACGCACCTGTACCAGATCTATCCCAAGCTGGGCATCACCTCTCGGGCCGCGCTGCGGGACGCGCTCTCCCAGCTCGACACGGACGAGGACGACTGACCCCGGCGGGCGAGAACCGACGGCTTCGTCGTTCCCTCAGCCATTCGACGTATGCCGGGCTTCGGGTCCCCTCGCACAGTGGACGCGGGGATGTCCTCCTGGGCCGTCCTCCCCCGGTGGCCGCACCTGACGCCACCCTGCACCACGAGAGGGGAACCGGAATGTCCGGTGCCTCGGACAGCCATCCGGACATCCACTGGCCGTCGGGGTTCGAGCCCGACCAGGCCCACAGCTTCTGTCAGGCGCAGGCCGTCGTGGACGCTCCGCCCGCCACGGCCTTCGCGCTGCTCACCAATCTGGCACTACTAGATATATCTGTCACGTCACTGTAGCATTTATAGGGTAACGTTCTACTCCCGAGAGGCGCTAGATGTCTCAGGCTTCACATCCCGCCACTAGACTCGGGGCGGTGAGAGCCGACGCAGCACGCAACCTGGAAGCCGTCCTGACCACCGGAGCACGTATGCTCGCCGCCGACCCCGCCGCGAGCATCGCGAGCATCGCCACCGAGGCGGGTGTGGACCGGCGCACGGTCTACCGACGCTTCGCCTCGCGCGAGGACCTTCTGGCGGCCATTTACGAATCTCGCCTTACGGCCATCGAGCACGCCATCGAGGACGCGCGGCTCCGGGAGGCACCCGTCGCCGTCGCCCTGCACCGCTACGTCGAGAACATCATCGCCGTCAACCGCACCTGGCCCGTCGACCTCGCCCGCATGCTCGCCGACGACACCATTCACGCACGCCGCGACGCATCCGTCCGCGAGGTCGACGCCTTCCTCCGGCGCGCCACCGACGAAGGCCTCCTGCGCCCCGGCCTCCCGGAGGGGTGGGCGAGCGCGCTGCTGCCCCAGCTCATGCACCTGGTGTCCCGGCAGCTGCCCGAACTGAGCCCCGGACAGGCGGCGGACGTCGTCGTCGACACCCTGCTGAACGGCCTCGGAACGTCCTGACACGCCAATTCATTCATCGGTGACTGCTCCGAGAAACCGACGGCGGCGTCGGCACACTCCGGTACGAACCGATTCAGTCCTGGCGGACTCCGTCGAGGAAGCGGCCGGCCAGGTCGACGCGTTCGGCGAGGCCGGCGGGTGTCTGCCCGAAGTCCACGAACAGCTCGTGCACACCTGCCTCGGCGGCGGCCCGCGCGTAGTCGATGTACTGGGCCAGGGTGCCCGCCCGGGGCATCTGGGCCGGGTCTGTCTTCGTGTCGGTGAGCCGGGGGTTGACGCGCAGCGCCATGCGCAGGGTGGCGGGGTCGCGATCCGCCTCCACCGCCTCCTTCTGGATGACGTCCCACATGTCCATCAGGTGCGGGAGCGGCATCGCCACGGGCAGCCAGCCGCCGAACCGCCGGCCGATGCGGCGCAGTCCGCCGGGTGTGAACGCCGCGAGCAGCACGGGGGGGTCCGGGCCGCTGGCGCGGTTTGAGGCCCACCACGGTCTCCGGGATGGTGAACAGCGGTCCCTCGTGCGAGAAGACGTCGCTGGCCCAGTACTCCTCCAGGACGTCCTGGGTCTCGTCGAGCCGTGCGCCGCGGCCCTTCCAGGGCACGGAGACCGCGGTGTACTCGTCGGGCATCCAGCCCAGGCCGAGGCCCACGATCAGACGTCCCTGACTGAGGAGGTCGAGGGTGGTCAGCGCCCGGGCCAGCATGATCGGCGGCAGCCACAGGCCGTTCAGGGTGCTCGTGCCCAGCTGGACCCGTGTGGTGTGGGACGCGGCGAACGTCAGGGCGACCAGGGGGTCCATGTGGTTCTCGTAGGCGCGCGGCATCTCGCCGTCGCCGCTCGGGTAGGGGGCGCCCGGCACATGCGGGGCGAGGACGCGGTCACCGGTCCACAGGGAGTCGTATCCCATGTCCTCCGCGGTACGGCAGACGCGCAGGATGCCTTCCGGCCGGGCGTCGGGACCGAAGGTGGGCAGGGCCAGGCCCAGTCGCATAGGTGTCTCCTCAGGGGGTGACCCGGTCCGGGTCGTCGTCCGTCAGCGGGATGCCGAGCAGGGTTTCCAGCGCGGTGACCGTCCGGGCGGGCTCCACGGCGTGGACGGTGGCGAATCCCAGCTCCGCCGCGGGCGGCAGGTACTGCTCGGTGTCGTCCACGAACACGCACTCCTCGGCGGTCAGGCCGAGTTCGTCCAACACGAGCCGGAAGATCTCCGGTTCGGGCTTGCGCGTCCCGTGGACCTCCGACAGCACCAGGGCGTCGTAGCGCTGCTCCACCTCGTAGCCGTCGTACAGGTTCCAGGGGGTCGGGCCGACGGAGTTCGAGAGGATGCCGACCTTGATGCCCGCCCGGCGGGCGGTGGCGGCCGCGGCGATCACCGAGGGCTCGGGGCGCAGGTCGGCGAAGATGCGGCCCATCAGGTTGTCCGGCGGGATGCCGAGAAGCCGGGCGGCCGCTTCGTTCCACTGGGTCTGGGTGAGCGCGCCGCGCTCCAGTTCCTCGGTGAGCCGGATGCCCTCGGGGTCGAGGTAGAGGCCGGTGAGCAGGGTCCCCTCGGGCAGTCCCTCGCGGCGTTCGAAGGCGAGCGCGGCGGGCAGCAGAGGGGTTGTCAGCACACCACCGAAGTCGAGGACGAGGCCCTTGCGGTGCTGGGTCATACCCACACTTTAGACATGTTTCTCGCTGGCCAGGCACATGTGCCGATGGTCACCCACGGCGGTGGTCGATGCGGACGGCTCTCGCGTGTGAACCCCGGGGCGGGTGCCTACGTTGTCCCAGTGACGGGTTCTCCGCCGCCCCGGCGACGGCGGCGGGGAACCTTCCGGACCGCTCCGGACGCCTTCCTTGTCTCAGGAGCCGGAGCGAAAGCGGCCCCGCACGACGGGCCACGACGGGTCGGACGTGACACGTCGGCGCGGGGCCGCACACCGTCTGCCGTACGGGTGTGCGCTCAGTTCTTCAGCCGGTGCGGATGCGCGGGGTACACCCCGAGGATGCGCACCTCGGTGGAGAAGAAGCGCAGCTCGTGCAGGGCGAGGGCGACGCGCTCGTCGTCGGGGTGTCCCTCGATCTCCACGTAGAAGCGGCTGGCGTTGAGCCCGGCGCCCATCTGGTAGCTCTCGATCTTGGTGAGGTTCACACCGCTGCTGGCGAACCCGCCGAGCGCCTTGTACAGCGCGCTGGGGATGTTGCGGACGCTGAAGAACAGGCTCGTCATCGTCGGCTCCCCGGTGTGCGGGGCCAGGGTGGCGTCCCGGGAGAGAACGACGAACCGTGTGGTGTTGTCCGGGTCGTCCTCGACCTCGGCACGCAGCACCTCGAGGCCGTACAGCTCGGCCGCGGCGGGCGGGGCGAGCGCCGCGTGCCGCGGGTCGCCCAGTTCGGCCACCTCGCGCGCCGCTCCGGCCGTGTCGTCGCTGACGAGGGTGCGCCAGCCGCCCTCCCGCAGCACCTTGCGGCACTGTCCCAGTGCGTGCACGTGACTGCGTACGCACTCCACCTGGTCCAGCGTCGCGCCGGGCACCCCCATCAGGTCGAAGCGGATGGCGAGGAAGTACTCGGCGACGATGAACAGCCCCGACTCCGGCAGCAGGTGGTGCACGTCGGCGACGCGTCCGGCCGCGGAGTTGTCGACCGGGATCACGGCGACGTCGGCGGCGCCGAGCGTCACGGCGTCCAGGGCCTGCTCGAAGCTCGTGCAGGCCAGCTCGCCGCCCTCGGGGTAGAGGGCACGCGCGGCGGTCGCCGAGTTGGATCCGGGTTCACCCTGATATGCGGCAGTCGTCACCGTGTTCAGCCTTCCTGGGGGAGGTCTTGTCGTGGGGCAGCAGAAGCTCCGTCGCATACCGCACCTGCTGAAGTATCGGTGAACAGGCCTCGATCAGGTTCACCAAGGGGTGCCGGTCGGCGCTCCCGCCCGACGCGAGCGCGTGTTCGTACGCCGCGCCGACCACATGGTGGACAGCGATTCCGGCCTGTCCGACGTGCGCGGCGAGCCGTTCTTCGACGGACGGGGGCAGGCCCTGCCGGGCGGAGGGGGCGGCGTGCACGGTGGCAGCCAGGCTCAGCCGTTCGTCGTGCAGTACGGCGGCCAGTTCGGCTGCCGCGGCGGCGGTGGACGGGGCAGCCAGTGCGTCGGTCATGCGGCGGGCCGCGCCCAGTGCCAGGGCGGTGACCGCCGTCCAGAAGAAGGGCGTGTCGCCGGAGCGCAGCGGCTCGCCCGCCGAGTGCGTGACGAATCCGGCCGGCACGTACATGTCTTCCAGGCGGAACACGGAGCCGGCGCCGACATCGCCCGGGAGCACCTTGGAGGCCACCACGAAGAGGTCGGGACCGCCGTCCCTCACGGGGGCGAGCGGCAGGGCCAGCCACGGTCCGGTTCCGTCGTACGAGTCGTACGACGGAAGGCGCCACTGTCCGGACAGCGCGCAGCCGCCGGGGACCGGCCGTGCCACCGGCCCCGGAACGTCCGTGCTGGGAACGGCAGTCGGGAGCGGCGCGGCCCAGTTCCAGGTGCCGGTCAGGGCCTGCCAGGCCCCGGCGGGGTCGGAGTGCCCCTCCGCCTCGAAGAACGCGAACACCCGCGCGAGACCGGTGTCGGGTCCGAGCAGCTTCGGGTGGTCGCCGTACGTGGATGTCCTCATGGGCCTAGGCAGCCTGCTCACCTGCTTCGACGCCGGTCGTCATGAGAACGACGTTGTGCAGTTCCTCACCCCGCTGGTAGCGGTACAGCTGCCGCCGCAGGAAGTCCGCGGTGATCGGGGCGAACGCGTCGGTGAACGCCGCCACGTGAGGGGTGATCAGAGTGCCGGGCAGATTCCACAGCGGGTGCCCGGACGGCAGCGGTTCCGGATCGGTGACGTCGAGCGCGACCCGGAGCCGTCCCGCCCGCACCTCACGGACCACCGCGCGGGTGTCCACGAGCTCGCCGCGGGCGACGTTCACCAGGAGGGCCCCGTCCTTCAGCAGCGCCAGCGCGTCCGCGTCGAACATGCCACGTGTCCGGTCGGTCAGCGGCGCGCACAGCACCACCGCGTCCACCGTGGGCAGCAGCGCGGGCAGCTCCGCCGCCCCGTGCACCCGCCCGGCCGGTGTGGTGCGCGCCGTCCCGGCCACGAGGACCGCCTCGCACCGGAAGGCACCGAGCCGGGCGGCGACGGCGGCACCGACCGCGCCGTACCCGATGACCAGGACACGTTTGCCGGCCAGCGCGGGCCGGAACTCGGCCTTCCACTTTCCCCGGGCCTGGTGGGCCGCGAACTGGTCGAGCCCCCGGCACAGGGCCAGCAGCAGCGTGACCGCCAGCTCGGCGGTGGCCTCGCGGTGCACTCCGCGCCCGGTGGTCAGCCGAGTGCCGGGGGGCATGGTGCCCAGCAGCGGCAGCATGTGGTCGTAACCGGAGCTGAGCAGCTGGAGCACCTCGAGGTTGTGCATCCGCGGCAGTACGGGGCCCAGGACGCGTTCGGCGCCGGGCGCCGGTATGCCGACGAGGAAACGGACGTCGGCGGGGTCGCCGGGCAGTGGGCCCGTTCCGTCCCAGTAGGAGTAGGAGAACCCGTCAGGCAGGCCGGGGATCTGGTGTCGGTGATAGGGGAGCCAGACGGACGTGCCGTCCTTCATCGTGCATCAGCTTCTTCCCGCTGGTCGTTCACTCGCTCTGCGTCCGCCCTCAACGCTTGATGTCGTAGATGCGGTTGGTGAGGGTCTCGACGGCGAGCCTCCAGCTGTGCAGACCCGCCTCGGCGGCAATCTCTCGGAGAGCGTCCGGGCCCGGATGGTTGCCGAGCGCGTGCGGGCCGTTCTGTGCCATGGCCGTCGGCAGACAGAGGACAGCGGAGGTGGAGGCGAAGGACCGGCCGATCGGGTGGATGTTCTCCCCGGGCTCGGCCGACACGTTCGGCTCGACGACAAGACAGCTTCCGTCGGCTGCGAGGGCCTCTTCGGCGCGCCGGAGTGCCGCACCGGGGTCACCGAGGTCATGGAGGCAGTCGAAGAAGGTGACGAGGTCGTAGTCGCCACCGGGGAAGTCGTGCGCGGCGGCGACCTCGAACGTCACGCGATCACCGACGCCCGCCTCCTCGGCCAGCTTTCGGGCCGCTTCGACGGAGGGCTCGTGGAAGTCGAAGCCGTGAAAGCGGGGCTGCGGAAACGCCTTGGCCATGAGCACGGTCGAGTGGCCGAAGCCGCATCCCACATCGGCGACCGAGGCGCCTCGCCGGAGCTTGGCCTCGACACCCTCCATGGCGGGCAGCCACTCCTGAACGAGGACCGCCTCGTATCCGGGCTTGAAGAAGGCGGCAACACCTTCCGCCAGTTCCGGCCCGTAGTCCTGCCAGCTCACGCCGCCGCCGCTCCGGTAGACGCTCGCCAGCGCCTCTTCGGCGCCGTAGAGGGCCTTCAGCATGGTGAAGCCGCCGCCGATGTACGTCGGCAGAGAGGAATCGGCCAGTACGGCCGCATGCTCGTCCGGCAGGACGTACGTGTTCGTTTCGGGGTCGTGCAGTACGTACGCACTGGCGACCTGCGCCGCCAGCCACTCCCGGACGTACCGCTCGACGAGCCCTGCCTTCTGGGCCAGTTCGTCCGAGGTGAGCGGCCCTGACCCCGACATCGCCTCGTACAGTCCGAGACGGATGCCCAGAGATGTCGACACCCCCGCGAAGGCGGCCGCATTGTCAGCGACCACCCGCTCGAGGAATTCCGTCACGCGATTCTCGTCCGACATGTAATTAAACTTTCAAGTATGAGTTCTCCGGCCAAGATGTGCCAGGAGACAAAAGAAGACAACCTCTCATCTTCGCAACGAGTGCGACTCCCCTCCTGGTTCACACGGTCCGCCCGCCGTGTCGGCGGCAGGCAGAATGGGCGGGTGAATCCGGCACAGACGACTCCGCAGCAGACCCGACAGGAGTCCCCCCGCAAGCGGGCCGACGCCCGGCGCAACCATGAGCGGGTCTTCGCGGCGGCGCTGGAGGTCTTCGAGGAGTTCGGGCTCCAGGGCACCGTCCCTCAGGTCGCCGAGCGGGCCGATGTCGGGAAGGCCACGGTGTACCGCAGCTACCCGACCAAGGAGGACCTGGTGGCGGCGGTGGTGCGGCACCGGCTGGCGGAGTTGGACCGCGTCACCGCGCCCGCCCTGGCGGAGGCCGAGCCCGCGCGGGCCTTCGACACGTACGTGATCCTGCTCTTCGAGAACCTCGCCCGGGACCGTCTGCTGTCGGAGGCGCTCGCGGAGGGGAGGTCGACGACGTACACCGGTCCCCTGCTGGACCGCCTGGCCGCTCTGATGGACGAGGCCAGGACCGCCGGCCGGATCCGCTCGGACGCGAACCCGCTCGATCTGCGCGTGGTGCTGTGCGGCATGTGTCTGCAACTGATCAACCTCGCGGAGCGGGACCCGGCACGGTGGCGCAGGTACGGCGAACTGACCCTCCAGGCGCTGCGGCCCTGAACCGACCACGGCCTCAGCGGTCGAGCCACACGGCCGAGAACCGCTGTGCGGCGTCCTCGCACGTCCGGGCCGCACGGAAGACCTCCGACCAGGACCTCACCGCTGGACGGCGGCGCAGCAGCGCACGGCGCTCCCGCTCGGTCATCGCGCCCCACACGCCGTACTCCTCGCGGTGGTCCAGCGCGTAGGCAAGGCATTCGAACCGCACCGGGCAGTCGAGACACACGGCCTTGGCCTCGTTCTGGGCGGTGCCCTCGACGAACATCCGGTCCGGCTGCGTCCGGCACAGCCCTCGGTCGGCCCAGTCCATGCCCACCTCGCTTCCCAGCGACGCGCCCGCCGGGCCCCCGCCGTTACGTCCGTACACGTACTCAAGTAGATATGTATGAGGCTAACGCACATGTGTCGGAACCGCCGGGTTGAGGCCACAGAGTACACACCCTTCGCACGACAAGAACTTTTCAGGCCATAGCCGGGTGACGAAATCCCGTGGAGGCATCTAGTCTTTTGCGTCAGGTGTGAGTGACCGGCCGGCCACCAGCCGTGCTGTCACTCGCGCAGCCGCCCGACATGTGGCCGCCGGGACGACGTACCCTCGCCAGAGAGCGTTCGGGCCGAGCCGGTCCAGCGGTGAAGGGAGTAGGGCGGTGGAGTCGATCGTCGGGACCATGGTCGGTCGCGAAAGCGAGCAGGAGGTGCTGTCGGCGTTCGTGGCGGCACCCGGGGGCGCGGCTCTCGTCCTGCGTGGCGACGCGGGTGTGGGCAAGAGTGCCCTGCTGGATCACCTCGTCGAACTCGCGACGGCCGAAAATCACCGGGTGATCAGGGCGGCCGGCGTCGAGGCCGAGTCGGAACTGCCGTTCGCCGGTCTGCATCAGTTCCTGTATCCGCTGCTCACCCACATGGATCGGCTGGACGACGCGCACCGGCGGGTCTTCGACGTCGTCTTCGGCCGGGGCGAGGGCACACCCCCCTCGGTCATGACGCTCGGGATCGCCGTCCTCGACCTGCTCTCCCTCGCTGCGTCGCAGCAGCCCCTCCTGCTGGTGCTCGACGACGGCCAGTGGCTCGACGCCTCCAGCACCGAGGTGTGCGGTTTCGTGGGCCGCCGGCTCACCGGCAGCTCGGTGAAATTCGTCGTCGGCCTGCGCTCCGAGGTTCCCTCGGGCTTCGACACGGCCGCGCTGCCCGAACTGGCGGTGACCACGCTGTCGGAGAAGGTCTCCGAACAACTCCTGGACAGGCACCACCCCGGGCTCGAGCCTCAGATCCGCCGTCTGGTGCTGGACGAGGCCCAGGGCAATCCGTTGGCACTGCTGGAACTGCCGCCCTATCTGCGCGGCGGCCAGGCGGGACGCAGTCCCGGGGAACTGTTCGGGTACACCGGCATCCCGCTGCCCCAGCGCCTGCAGCAGGTGTACGGCGCGCGCATCAAGTCCCTCGGCGAGCCAGTGCGCGCTGAGCTGCTGCGCGGTGCCCTGGACGGCGTCGGAGCGGGCACGGCGGCCGACCGCACCCGGAGCACGCGCTACCGCATGCGCGACGCCGACGAGGCCTCGGCCTGCGGTCTGCTGGACATCGACCCGCTCGGCGGCGACTTCGTCTTCCGGCACCCGTTGGTGCGTTCCACCGTGGTGCAGATGGCCACGCCCAACGAGCGGCGCGCGGCGCACGCGGCTCTCGCCGAGGTGCACCGCGACGACGTCGAGCGGCGGGCCACGCATCTGGCGGCCTCGACGGTCGACCCCGACGAGGAGGTGGCGGCCGCGCTGGAGGCGGCGGCCGAGTCCGCGACCCGGCGGGGCGGCGCGGTGGCCGCCGTGGCCTGGCTGACCCGCGCCGCGGAACTCAGCGAGAACCACGGGGAACGGTCCAGACGACTGGGCAGCGCGACCTTCGTCGCCGGAGATGCCGGCCGGCTGGACCAGGCCCGGCAGCTGCTCCGCTCGGACACCGGGTCCGGCAGCAACGATTCCCCGGCCTCGGTGGTCGTGTCAGGCTATGTCGCGTCCCTCGCTGCCTCGCGGGAGGACGGGGACGTGCGGTCCGCACAGCGCCAGGTCTTCGCGGCGATCGAGAGCATGCGCGCCGACGGGGTGCGGGAGCCGAACGAGATGCTCACCCGCTTGGTCGACCTGCTACTGGCCGTCAACCTGTACGCGGGTGATGGGGACGCATGGGAGCGGACTCATGAGCTCCTGGACTCACTGGGCGACCTGGTGTCCTCGCATTCGCGCATCTACCAGGACGCCTGGAGCGACGTGGTGCGTCGCGGCGCCGGTGTACGGGAGCGGGTGGAACACGCTTTCTCCGGTCTCCACGACCTGGAGCCGTGGGATGTCGCCAAGCTGGCCATGGCCGCCTACCACGTGGACACCCTCAGCCAGTACCGGCCGCATCTCCAGCGCACCGTGGACCGCGAGGTGGAGACGGGGGCCCTGACCAACGCCATGACCATGTTGCAAATGATCATGATGGACCAGATCGCGGTCGGCGAGTGGGACGAGGCCGAGCACACCGGACAGCGCTGCCTGGAGCTGGCGACAACACACCGGCACACTCTGTTCGTTCATCACACGCAAGCACAGCTGGGGTTGTTGGCCGCGCTGCGGGGCCAGGTGGACCGGGCCCGGGAGTTGCAGGCCACCGTCGACGCCTGGGCCCGCCCCCGCGGCGTCGGCTTCCTCACCCAGACCGCCGACGCCATCGGCACCACCGCCGCTCTCACCGAAG
>NZ_JBQQCE010000126.1:0-22195 GCF_052245645.1 Streptomyces sp. KR55
GGGTGGCGCACCGGGTGGTGGACCGTACGGCGCCCTGGGGAACGGTGGCCGGTTCGACGCCCCGGCAGGCGGTGGCCCTCACGGCGGCCCCGCAGGCGGCGGCCCTTACGGCGCACCGCCAGGCGGCAGCCCCCACGGCGCCCCGCCGAGCGGCGCACCGTACAGCGGAGCCGCCCCCGGCAACCCCTACGCCGGGCTCGGCCCCACCCCGCCGTACGGCCCGCCCCCCGCCGACCCCACCGTCACCTCGCCCTACGGCCCGCCCGAGGATCGCCCACGCCGAAGTGGACGTGCCACCGTCGCGTTGGTCGTGGTCGCGGTGGTCGTCGCGCTTGCCGCCGGAGGGTCGGTGTACGCGCTCCTGGACGGCGGCGGCAGTCCCGATCCGGGGCCGACCGTCGCCGGGGCGAGTACCGCGCCCACGGCCTCCGGCCCGGAGACGCCCCCCTCGTCCCCGACGTCCGCACCGTCGGCCTCGCCCACGTCCGACGGCGCGATCCCGGCCGCGTACCTGGGCACGTGGACGACAACGATCGACAACGCGAGCGGGCAGCACACCCGTCGGCTCACCCTCCAGCAGGGCGGGGTGGGCGACACGGTCCTGTCCCTCACCGCCGACGGACCCGCCGAGGACGGCGGCAGCTACCACTGCGTCTTCGAGGCCGGGTTGGCCGAGCAGCCGAGTGCCGACGGCCCCGTGCGGATCGGACCGTCCACGGTGACCGTCGGCGAACCGGCCACCGCCTGCACCCCCGGCGCGGCGACCGAGATCACCCTGCAACCGGACGGCAGTCTGCAGCGGGTGAACGCGGCCACCGGGGAGAAGCTGACGTACCGGCGTCCGTGACGTGTGCCGGGCTGCGGTTGAAGCCCCGTTTCGTGTGAGGCAGTTGAACGTCACGCGAACATCGGGGCGAAGGACCTGACGGGCCGTCCGGGCAGACGTACGGTGACCCCACCATTCGGCTCTGGAGTGGCGGGGGACCACCGGTGGAGTGGCTGAGCATAGAGAACGTCGTCGCCGTGGGCACGTCCGTCCTCGGTATCCTCGCGTCCCTCGGGATGCTCCTGTACGACCGCCGGGTGCCGCGCCGCAAACTGATCGGCTACCGCGTACAGATGGACAGCCCCATAGGCGACGGCGCGTCGTCCGATCCCAACCCCCGCCTCGGGGAGTTCGACGTCCCGAACATGGCCGACGCGTCGCTCGTGCTGCTGCGCATCGAGAACGACGGATCACAGAGCATCGCCAATGACGACTACACCTCGTCCGAAGTCCATGGTCTGACCGCCGAGTTCACGGGACGCACGGTCCAGGCCGTCTCGGTCACCCAGCCGTCCGGCATCGAGCATCTGAACAGCCACTTCACGGACGCCAACGGGTTCGAGTACGACCGCAACAAGGTGTACATCCCGCGAGTCCCGCTCAATCCCGGCCACCACTTCAAGCTGCTCGTGCTGCTGTCCGGCGGTGAGGTGGACTCGGAGGTCAAGCTGATCGGTGGCCTCCGGGACGGCCGGGTCCATCGCAACAGCGCTCCCCAGCCGGACGAGAAGCTGCGCACGTTCAGCCTCCCGGCCCGGCTGGTCAGCGGCGCGCTCACGCTCGCCATGCTCGGCCTCGCCGGCATCATCCTGCTGCGCGACGGCAACCCGATCGAGTGCGAGCAGGGTGAGCTGACCGTGATCGGCTCCACGGCCTTCGAGCCCGTCGTCGCAACGCTCGCGGAGCAGTACGAGAGCAAGTGCGCGGGCGCCGACATCTCGGTGGAGACGCGCGGCAGCGAGGACGGCGTCGCCGAACTCGCCGACCTGGCCGGACAGTCGAAGAACTCCGCCCGGTCCGTGATCGCCTTCTCGGACGGCCCGATGGGCGAGCGCTGGAACCTGGAGGGGAGGAAGGTCGCGCTGTCCGTCTTCACCCTCGTCGTCCACAAGGACATCGAACTCGGCTCGCACGGCCTGTCCCTGCAGGAGGTGCGGGACATCTACGCGGGCAAGTACCGGCGCTGGGGAGAGATCGTCCCCGGGGTGAAGGAGATCGCCGACCTGCCCGTCGTCCTGGTCAGCCGCGGGGACGAGTCGGGAACGCGGCAGATCTTCCAGGAGCGGGTGCTGAAGGGCTGGGAGAGGGCGCCGAGCACGTCACTGGACTGCACGCCGCCCGAGCCCGCCGGCGACACGGTCACCCGCTGCGAACTGGCCAGCACGAAAGCTGTGCTGGACAAGGTCGCCGAACAGCCCGGCGCCATCGGCTACAGCGAACTCACCACCGCCGAGGAACGGGGTGACGACGTGCGCAGGGTGCCCCTGGACGGCGACCAGCCCGACGACCAGCAGATCGAGCTGGGCGCCACCCACTATCCGTACAAGGACATCGAGTACGCCTACACCCACGGCACCCCACGCCCCGGCTCCCTCGCCGCAAGCTTCCTCGCCTACCTCGGCGAGTCCAGCAGCCAGGACGTGATCCGCGAGAAGGGGCATCTTCCGTGCCTACGGGAACCGGAGCAGTGCGAGTGACGCCCCCGCCAGCCCGCGGGCAGTCGTGCCTCCCCCAGAGGGGGGACCCCCAGGGCGGCACGGGTGGGCGCGGACGGCACCCCGAAAGCGCCGGGCTGCGCGACCCACCCCCGGCCACCCGGAACCCCGATCACCTCGGCTCCGGCGGCCGCTGCCGAGGCATGTTCGGCCGTGCAGCCCCCGGCGGCACCGCCAGCCTCCCCTGGCCCGCACCGCAATCCGCCCGCCCGCCGAACCCCACCGCCGACTGAATCCCCAACGGTGCGGACCCGGTCCGGAACTCCACCATCCAGTCCGCCGTCTCCGTCCGCACCAGCTCCGTCACGTCCTCGGTGAACCGCCGCAACACGGACAGGCACCGCTCGGCCGCCTCGCTCGCCGTCCCCTCCGTCGGCCCCAGCACCTCCCGCACACTCTCCGACGCCCACTCGAACTGCAACGCGAGCAGCCTGCGCTGCACGGCCTGCGCGGTGGCAACATCCCTTATCCACCCGGACGTCAACCCGAAGAACCGGTCCACGGCCACGCACGCCACCGCGAGCAGCAGCGCCAGATACCCCCAGGGCGCCGCCCCGCCGACCACCCGGGTCAGATCCAGCAACGGCAGCGCGGCCCCGGCCACCGCCCCCAGCGCCGCTCCGCACCGCAGCGACCGCGCGGCCCGCCGCTTCCACACCCGGTCGGCGAGATACCAGGCCGCCGTGTCCAGCGCCCCTCGCTCCACCCACCGGTACAGCTCGTCCAGCCGCTCCGCGGGCTCGGCCCAGTCCCCGAGCGGAAAGGCCCGCCCGGCCAGATCGCCCGGCCGCAGTCCGGCCGCACCCTCGCCCCGCCCGTCCTGAGGCGGCCCCTCGGGCTGCATCTCCGGCTGACCCACCCGGCACTCCCTACCGATCACAACTGATCACGGTGCGTGACATGTCGTACGACGTACGGCCTACCAGTCGTACGCGACGCCTGATGCTGATGCGCCTGACCCTTCCTACCGCCCAATGGGTGGCGAAGACCCGGGTTTCCCCTCTTTTCCGCCCGGAAGGGGGCCTTGATCAGGTATAGGAGATCTGGTCGACTCACTCGAAAGAGTGCTGGAGCGACGGCCGCATGGACCACGTAGGCTCGTGCTGAGCGGGAAAAGCCCGTGCCGCACGAGCCCCGGAAGAGGAGCTGATCGTGATCCCCGGTGGTGGCCAGCCCAATATGCAGCAGCTGCTGCAGCAGGCCCAGAAGATGCAGCAGGACCTGGCGAGGGCGCAGGAGGAACTGGCGCAGACCGAGGTCGAAGGCCAGGCGGGCGGCGGTCTGGTGACGGCCACCGTGACCGGAGCCGGTGAGCTGCGCGCCCTGCAGATCGACCCGAAGGCGGTGGACCCGGAGGACACCGAGACCCTCGCCGACCTGGTCGTCGCGGCCGTCCACGCGGCCAACGAGAACGCGCAGAATCTCCAGCAGGAGAAGCTGGGCCCGCTGGCCCAGGGCATGGGTGGCGGTATCCCCGGCCTGCCCTTCTAAGACGGGCTGCGGGAAACTACCGTACGTACTGCACGACACTCAGGAAGGGCGGCAGTCCGTTGTACGAAGGCGTGGTCCAGGACCTCATCGACGAGCTGGGGCGGCTGCCCGGCGTCGGTCCCAAGAGCGCGCAGCGGATCGCCTTCCATGTCCTGCAGGCGGAACCGGCGGACGTACGGCGTCTCGCCCAGGCCCTCCTCGAGGTGAAGGCGAAGGTCCGTTTCTGCGCGACCTGCGGCAATGTCGCGCAGGAGGAGCTGTGCAACATCTGCCGTGACAGCCGCCGCGACCCGGCGGTGATCTGTGTGGTGGAGGAGCCGAAGGACGTCGTGGCCATCGAGCGGACGCGCGAGTTCCGAGGCCGCTATCACGTCCTGGGTGGCGCGATCAGCCCGATCGAGGGTGTCGGCCCGGACGATCTGCGTATACGAGAACTTCTCGCGAGGCTGGCCGACGGGACGGTCACGGAACTCATCCTGGCCACGGACCCGAATCTGGAGGGCGAGGCGACGGCGACGTACCTCGCCCGCATGATCAAGCCCATGGGCCTCAAGGTCACCCGCCTGGCCAGCGGCCTCCCGGTGGGTGGCGACCTGGAATACGCGGACGAGGTCACCCTCGGCCGCGCCTTCGAGGGGAGACGACTCCTAGATGTCTGACGCCACGCTGCACTCCACGACGCAGGACCCGGACGACTTCGCGGTCCAGATCGCGGACCAGGTAGAGAGCTTCCTGGTGGCCGTCTCCGAGGTGGCCAGAGGCGACGAGCCGGACTCGGCCGTGCCCTTCCTCCTGCTGGAGGTCTCCCAACTCCTGCTGGCCGGCGGTCGATTGGGCGCGCACGAGGACATCGTCCCCGACGAGCGCTACGAGCCCGACCCGGGCCCCGAGCCGGACGTCGACGAGTTGCGGGAGAACCTGGCCCGGCTCCTGGAGCCGATCGAC
This sequence comes from Streptomyces sp. KR55, assembly GCF_052245645.1. Lineage (NCBI taxonomy): Bacteria > Bacillati > Actinomycetota > Actinomycetes > Kitasatosporales > Streptomycetaceae > Streptomyces > Streptomyces sp. KR55. Next base: position 4,978 of record NZ_JBQQCE010000126.1, read on the forward strand.
GTCTACTCCGAGGTCTTCGACCCGTACGAGCCCCGCAAGGCCCCGGTGCCGGCCCGTATCTCCGACGACCTCGCGGACGTCATCACCGACCTCCGCCACGGCATGGCCCACTACCGCGCCGGCCGCACGACGGAGGCGCTGTGGTGGTGGCAGTTCTCCTACTTCTCCAACTGGGGCGCAACGGCGTCCGCGACGCTCAGGGCGCTGCAGTCCGTCGTCGCCCACGTCCGCCTCAACCAGCCCCTCGAGGAGCTGGACGGCCTCGACACCGACCAGAGCATGGGCGACGACACCCTCGAGTTCGAGGCCGGCAAGGTGATGCAACAGGAGATCGCGGGCCCACTGGGACTCCGCTTCCAGTCGCGCTGAACGCCGGACAGTACGGCCCCGCCCGGGAATTGGATCGCCGCTGCACGTCTCCTGTACGTCGGCTGCACGGGCGCTAACCGGTGGAAAGCGAGGCTTGAGTCACTCCCGCAGCGCAGAGCACACAGCGCACGCGGGGAGCAACTCACCTCACTTGCACTGGAGATGCGATGACCCGTAAGACCCGGATACGCGCCGCCGTCGTCACCGCCACCGCGCTCGTCGCCACCGCCACCGTCACCGCCGGCGTGGGTGTCGCCGGCCCGTCGTGGTGGGGTGAGAAGAAGGCCACCGAGGCGGAGATCGCCGCCCTGTTCGACGGCTGGAACAACGCCCTGCAGACCGGTGACGCGGAGACCGTCGCGGACCGGTACGCGAAGGACGCGGTTCTGCTGCCCACGGTGTCCAACAAGGTCCGTACCGACCGGGCCGGCATCGTCGACTACTTCGAGCACTTCCTCGCCGACAAGCCGGCCGGCACGAAGGTCGAGACGCACATCAACGTTCTCGACGGCAACTCCGCCATCGACACCGGCGTGTACGAGTTCGCGCTCACCGACCACGAGACCGGCGAGCAGCGCGCGGTCACCGCCCGCTACACCTACGAGTACGAGAAGCGCGGCGGTGAGTGGCGGATCGTCAACCACCACTCCTCTGCGATGCCCGAAGGCTGATCGTCACCTCGAGCCCGCCGCCGGGGGCGTCCCCGAGTGTCACGGTTCCGCCGTCGTCGGTGACCAGTTGCCTGACGACGGCGAGGCCGAGGCCGGAGCCGGCGCGTCCGGTCAGGCCCTGGCCGCGCCAGAAGCGGTCGAAGGCGCGGGTCTTCTCCGCGTCGGACATGCCGGGACCCTCGTCCAGGACGGTGAGCACCACCTGGTCGGACCGGGATTCCACCCGGATGGTGATCGTGCCGCCGTCGGGTGACACCTCCAGGGCGTTGGAGAGCACGTTGTCCAGTACCTGCTCCAGATGGCCGGGGCTGGCCATGACGAGCGGCCGGTCGTCGGCACTTCCCCTGAGCGCGATGGTGACTCCGCGCTCGTCGGCGGCCGGTCGCCACGCCGTCAGGCGGTCATTGACGATCTCCCGCAGCGGCAGGGGTTCCGCCGCCGCCACCTTCGCCTCCGCCCGCGCCAGTACCAGCAGGCCGTTCACCAGGCGGCTCATCCGCACGACCTCGGCGGTCGCCTGCTCCACGTCCTCCCGGACGAACTCGTCGTCGACGCCGTCCGCGATGTTGTCCAGGGAGAGGCGCAACGCCGTCAACGGGGTCCGCAGCTGGTGCGAGGCGTCCGCCACGAAGATGCGCTGCGACGCGATCAGTGTGTCCAGGCGTTCCGCTCCCTGGTTGAGCGTGCGGGCCAGCGTCTGGGTCTCCGGGGGGCCCGTCACGGGGGAGCGGGCCGTCAGGTCGCCGTCGCTGAACCGGCTCGCCATGTCGTTGAGCTGGCGCAGGGGCCGGGTGATGCGGCGGGCGACGGCGACACCGAGCAGGGCGGCGACGGCGAGCACGAGCACCGCGAGGATCGCGCGAAAACCCCAGATGGTCCAGAGGCGGTCGGTGAGGCTGTCCGTCGAGTAGACGATCCGTACGGCGCCCACGACCCGGCCCTCGGCGGTGCCGTCGTCCGCCGCCCGCTCGTGCGCGGGGACGGTGATGACCAGGTGCGGGCCCCAGATGAAGGCGGAGCCCCAGTCGGGCGGGGGAGTGCCGCCCTCCAGGGCCCGGGTCAGGGCCGCGTCCTGTTGCGGCCGGGGCAGGTCCGCCGCGCAGTCCCGGGTCGCGGTCACCTGGACCTCGCCGGGCGTCTCGTCGGTGTACGCCTCGGCCATCTGCTCCAGGGCCCGGCACGAGGGGCTGTCGCCGTTGCCCAGCAGCAGCGCCATGGTGGCGGCCTCACGCTCCACGGACTGCTTGGTGTCGCCGCGGATCTGGGCGGTGAGCGTGAAGGCGACGGGGATGGTGAACAGGGCGATGGCGACCGCGACGAGCAGGACGTAACTGCGGACGAGCTGGCGGATCATGGGCCGTTGCCGTCCTCGTTCACGATCAGCCGGAAACCGACCCCCCTGACCGCCTCGATCGTGATCGCCCCGGCGAGCTTGCGCCGCAGCGCCGCCACATGGACGTCCAGGGTCTTCGTCGGGCCGAACCAGTTCGCGTCCCAGACGGCCTCCATGATCTGCTCGCGCGACATCAGCGCGCCCGGCTCCTCGGTGAGGAAGGCCAGCAGGTCGTACTCCTTGGGCGCGAGGGAGACCTCTGCGCCGTCCAGGTGGACGCGGGCCGCCTTGCGGTCGATCGTCAGGCGCGGGCCGTAACGGTCGGGGCCGGCCTCCGCGGGCGTACGGGGTTGCATGCGGCGCATCACGGCCCGTATCCGCGCGATGACCTCCCGTACGCCGAACGGCTTGGACACATAGTCGTCGGCACCCAGCTCCAGGCCGACCACCCGGTCCGTCTCGTCGCTGCGGGCACTGATCACGATGATCGGCACGTCACCGCGCTGCCGCAGCGCCTTGCACACGTCGAGACCGTCGGTGTCGGGCAGGCCGAGATCGAGGAGGACGACGTCGTACGGCCCCTGGTGCGCGAGGGCGGCGCCGCCCGTCGTCACCCACTCCACCTCGAAGCCGTACCGCTTCAGCCCGCGCCGGAGCGACTCGGCGACCGGCTCGTCGTCTTCCACCAGAAGTACTCGCACGGCGGCACCTTAGTCCTTGAAACTTAATCATCAGAGGCAACTTGTGACCCGCGGCACTTTTCCGAGTGTCATCAGCGCATGCCGGGCATATGCAGTCCGAGAACGAGCGGCCGGACATCTCACCATGCGATACCTGGGAAGGGAATTTCGGACGCTCGTTAAAATGAGCCGACACACACGGACTGAGCGAGGAGCGCACGTGGGCCTTGTCGTGCAGAAGTACGGAGGCTCCTCCGTAGCCGATGCCGAGGGCATCAAGCGCGTCGCCAAGCGAATCGTGGAAGCCAAGAAGAACGGCCACCAGGTGGTGGCGGTGGTTTCCGCGATGGGCGACACGACGGACGAGCTGATCGATCTCGCCGAGCAGGTTTCCCCGATTCCTGCCGGGCGCGAGCTCGACATGCTGCTGACCGCCGGAGAGCGGATCTCCATGGCACTGCTGGCCATGGCGATCAAAAACCTGGGCCACTCGGCCCAGTCGTTCACGGGCAGCCAGGCAGGTGTCATCACCGACTCGGTCCACAACAAAGCCCGGATCATCGATGTCACGCCGGGCCGGATCCGGGACTCGCTGGACGAGGGCAACATCGCCATCGTCGCCGGATTCCAGGGCGTCAGCCAGGACACCAAGGACATCACGACGCTGGGCCGCGGCGGGTCCGACACCACGGCCGTGGCGCTGGCCGCCGCCCTCGACGCCGAGGTGTGCGAGATCTACACCGACGTCGACGGCGTGTTCACCGCCGACCCGCGCGTGGTGAAGAAGGCCCGGAAGATCGACTGGATCTCGTTCGAGGACATGCTCGAGCTGGCCGCGTCCGGGTCGAAGGTGCTGCTCCACCGCTGTGTGGAGTACGCCCGCCGCTACAACATCCCGATCCATGTCCGGTCCAGCTTCAGCGGACTGCAGGGCACATGGGTCAGCAGCGAGCCGATCAAGCAAGGGGACAAGCAGGTGGAGCAGGCCATCATTTCCGGTGTCGCGCACGACACCTCCGAGGCCAAGATCACGGTCGTCGGCGTGCCGGACAAGCCCGGCGAGGCCGCCGCCATCTTCCGCACGATCGCCGACGCCGAGATCAACATCGACATGGTCGTGCAGAACGTGTCCGCCGCCTCCACCGGGCTCACGGACATCTCCTTCACGCTGCCGAAGACCGAGGGCCGCAAGGCCATCGACGCCCTGGAGAAGAACAGGGCCGGCATCGGCTTCGACTCGCTGCGCTACGACGACCAGATCGGCAAGATCTCCCTGGTCGGCGCCGGTATGAAGACCAACCCGGGCGTCACGGCCGCGTTCTTCGAGGCGCTGAGCGACGCGGGTGTGAACATCGAGCTGATCTCGACCTCCGAGATCCGCATCTCGGTCGTCACCCGCGCCGACGACGTGTCCGAGGCCGTCCGCGCCGTGTACATCGCCTTCGGCCTGGACTCCGACAGCGACGAGGCCGTCGTCTACGGAGGCACCGGGCGATGACCATCCGACCGACGCTCGCGGTCGTGGGAGCGACCGGGGTCGTCGGCACGGTCATGCTCCAGATCCTGTCCCAGCACGCGGACATCTGGGGCGAGATCCGTCTGATCGCCTCGCCGCGCTCGGCCGGCCGCAAGCTGGCCGTGCGCGGCGAGGAGGTCGAGGTGGTCGCCCTCACCGAGGAGGCGTTCGACGGGGTCGACGTCGCCATGTTCGACCTGCCGGACGAGCTCGCCGCACAGTGGGCGCCGATCGCCGCCGCCAAGGGCGCCGTCGTCGTGGACAATTCGGGCGCGTTCCGGATGGATCCGGACGTGCCGCTGGTCGTGCCCGAGGTCAATCCGCATGCGGTCCGGGTGCGTCCGCGCGGCATCATCGCCAACCCCAACTGCACGACGCTGTCCATGATCGTCGCCCTGGGCGCTCTGCACGCCGGATTCGGACTGCGTGAGCTGGTCGTCTCCGCGTACCAGGCGGTGAGCGGGGCAGGGCGGGCCGGCGTGGAGACGCTGCGGCAGCAGCTGTCCCTGGTGGCCGGCACGGAGCTGGGGACCCACCCCGGTGACATACGGCGGGTCGTGGGGGACAGCACCGGACCGTTCCCGGAGCCGGTGGCGCTGAACGTCGTGCCGTGGGCCGGGTCGGTGCGCGAGGACGGCTGGTCGTCGGAGGAGATGAAGGTGCGGGACGAGTCCCGCAAGATCCTCGGACTGCCGCGGCTGCCCGTCGCGGTGACGTGTGTCCGGGTGCCGGTGGTGACCGTGCACTCGTTGACCGTGCACGCCCGCTTCGAGGACGAGGTGACGGTGGACCGGGCCCGTGAGATTCTCGCCACCACGCCCGGGGTCGTCCTGTTCGACAATCCGGCGGCCGGGGAGTTCCCGACGCCCGCCGATGTGGTGGGGACCGACCCGACGTGGGTCGGGCGGGTGCGCCGGGCCCTGGACGATCCGACGGCACTCGAGCTCTTCGTGTGCGGCGACAATCTGCGCAAGGGGGCCGCGCTCAACACCGCGCAGATCGCCGAGCTCGTGGCTGCGGAGATGTCGTGAAGGTAAGTGAACGTAAAAGGTCTCGGCGATGGCCTGATTTGTTTGTAGGATCCATGGAAGCTGTGCACGCCAGGTGAGCCGGACAAGTGGTCCGGACCACTTGTTTCGGGCCCCTCGACGTTTGAAGATTTCCTCCCCGCCCTCCGCAACCGTGCGGAGGGCGGGGAGCGTCTATGCGGTCGCCCTTCCGGGGTGTGGAGGCGCGTTGATCCAGGCGTGGGGACGCCGTGAACGGTGCGTGGGGACGCTCGTTCATATGGGACATAGGGGAAGAGCGGACGCATGTGGGCATATGAGGCACCGTCAGTCGTGCTGCCTGACGCGAGAACGAGAGTGACGCCCGGCACGTACAACCCTGGCGGGGGGAAGCGTGTCCAACTGGCGTGGCAGAGGTACTCGAGTTTCCTGCGGCAACCCGCGGCACGGCCCTTCGGCCGCCCCGGCCCGTCCGCACTCGCGTGGGCGCGCCCGGCGGCATGCCGGTGATCGCCCCCATGCCCGCAGCGCGGCCCGCCCGCATCCCGAATCAGCGTGACGGTGCCGACGACGTCGATGCGGCGGCGGCCGGCACCACCGTCGACCACCTCACCGAGACCTACCGCACGCACTACCGCTCGCTGCTCGGTCTCGCCGCCCTCCTCCTCGACGACACCGCATCCTGCGAGGACGTCGTGCAGGAAGCCTTCATCCGCGTCCACTCGGCCCGCAAACGGGTCCGCGACCCGGAGAAGACGCTGGCGTATCTGCGTCAGACGGTCGTCAATCTCTCGCGCTCGGCATTGCGCCGCCGCATCCTCGGCCTCAAGCTGCTGTCGAAGCCCATGCCCGACATGGCGAGCGCCGAGGAGGGGGCGTACGACCAGTTGGAGCGCGACTCCCTGATCAAGGCGATGAAGGGCCTGCAGCGCCGCCAGCGCGAGGTCCTGGTGCTGCGCTACTTCGCGGACATGACGGAGGCCCAGGTCGCCGAGACGCTCGGGATATCGCTGGGCTCGGTCAAGGCGTACGGCTCGCGCGGCATCGCGGCCCTCCGGATCGCCATGGAGGCGCCGGCATGACCGACGAGAACGGGCGGCGGCATCCGCACGAGCCGCATGAGCCGTACGAGTGGCGCGAGCCGACACCCGAGGAGGGGCCGGGGGGCGCCTCGCGCGAGCAAGAGCCGAAGCAATCGCACGCTGGGAACGGAACTGTGAACCACGGCCCCGACGACCAGGGCCCCGAGGGGTTCGACTCGGACGAGCTGGCACTGCGCAGGATGCTGCATCAGGCGGTGCAGGACATCGAGCCGCGCGACGGCACGCTGGACCACCTGCGGCGGGCCGTGCCCGCCCGGCGGGCGCGCAAGCGGCAGGCCGTCGTCGGCATGGCGGCCGCGGCACTGTTCGTGTGCACCGCCGTCCCGGCCCTGGTGCACGTCTCCAACTCCACCGGTCCCGACGCCAACCCGTCCATCGCCGGTCACGGCGCGCAGGCGCAGGGCGGGGCGGGTGAGGGCAAGAGCACCGAGGGCGCGGGCAGCGGCGGCTCGGCCTCCACGGGCAAGGCCGAGGACCCCGGCAAGGGCGGCCCCACGCACAAGGAGACAGGCCCGGGCGGCAGCCCCGAGACCGGCGCCGAAGCCAGCCCCGACGTCTCCTACCCCTCGGCGACCAGCGCGGTCAGCGCCCCTGTGTGTACGGCCGAGCAGCTCGGCTCGGCCACCGCGACCGCCGACGTCCCCGACTCCGGCGGCACGGTCTACGGCACCTTCCGGATCATGAACGTCTCCTCCGCGGGCTGTACCGTCGGCGGCGCCGGCACGGTCAGTCCCCTCGCGCAGGGCGCGGCGGACCCCACCAAGATCACCGTGGTGGCCCACACGTCCGGCGACACGGCGGCCGGCCTGCCGGACCCGTCCCTCGAGGTCCCGCAGCTGGTGCTGCAACCGGGCTCCGCGTACGAGGTGAAGTTCGCCTGGGTGCCTTCGGAGACCTGCCCCACCGACTCCGGCGACGACAGCGGCGGCACGGGCGGTCCTACGCCCGACCCGACGCCCACCACCGACCCCGGCACCACGACCGACGGCAGCTCCACCGGTGGCGACACCGGCACGTCCACCCAGCTGGTCACGGAGGACGGTACGGCCGACGGAAGCGTCGTCGTCTCCTACACGGCGGAGGCGGGAGCGCCGACGGTTTCCGCGACGGTGGCCAACGCGTGTGCGGGGACCGTGTACCGGACCGGGGTGCTGTCCGCCTCGTAGGCCGGCCCCCGGCGTCGTCCTCGTCGTCCTCAGACTCCGGACGGGCTGGAGACGCGCTGCTCGTCCTCCGGCAGCAGCCCCATCTCCGCGTCCCGCACGAACTCCACCTCGCGGCGCAGCAGCCGGAACCACATGAAGACGACGAAGCCCGCGAAGACGAACCACTCGCCGGTGTAGCCGAGGTTCTGGAAGGCCTTGAGGTCGAGTCCGGTGTCCGGCGGCGCGCTCACCGGCACCGCGCGCATTCCGGAGTCGCCCTTGTCGAGCGTGACCCACGCGTCGTAGACGTCGTACGGCACCAGGTTCACCAGCGACGCCGCGCTGATCGCCGCGGTCTGCCCGGACGGCAGCCCGCCCTGCGCACTGATGCCGTTCTCGCCCGGGTTCTCGGACGCCTGGAGCGCGCCGGTGACCGTGACCTCGCCGGACGGCGGGGCCGGGGCCTTGGCGGGGTCGGCGGCGCCGGGCAGCCAGCCCCGGACGACCGGGAGGGCCTTGCCGTCGTCGGTGCGCAGCAGGGTCAGGACGTAGTAGCCGCGCCTGCCGTCCAGTTCCCGGTCCGGGACGAGCAGCTGCTCGCCGTACGTGCCGGTCGCGGTGGTCCGGTCGCCGGAGGTCACCTTGTCCACGGGCAGCAGCTCGGCGAGCGGCCGGGCCGCCTTGGTCTTGTCCGACGCGGCCTGCTCGCCCGCGCTGCGGTGGTCCTCGACCCGGTCCTCGAACCGGCTCAGCTGCCAGGACCCCATGAAGATGCAGAAGGGGATGGCGAGCAGCACGAAGACGTTGATCCCCCACCAACGGGGCGTCAGCAGAAACCGGTACACGCCACCAACGGTACGGGGCTCCCGCGGAGCGCCCGGCCGCGGGGTGGCTGTGGGTCAGTACCGCTCGCTCAGGTGCTCGCGGCCGGCCGGGGGCTCGTACGGCTCCGGCCAGAAGTCGGTTATGGAGTCGATCCGCCCGTCACCGGTGAAGGTGAAGAACGAGATGGCGTACATCTCCTCCGGTCCCACGGTGGCGTGGATCCAGGAGACGACGTGATCCGGCTCGGCGACGAGTCGCTCGATCCGCAGGTGCCACTCGCCGGGATACTCCTTGTAGAACTGCACGAACCGGTCCCGGCCACTGATCTTCTCCCGAGTCTGCGGCAGCGTGTACACGACGTCCTCGGCCAGGGTCTCGGCGAATGCGCCCCAGTCCCGGGCCTCGGCGGTGGCCCAGAACCTCTCGACGGTCTTGCGCGGATCGGTCATCGCGGTCATGGGAAGGAGTGTGCACCCTGCCACTGACAACCGGCCCAGGCCCGGCCGGAAGGGGGGTCGGTGGAGGTTTTCCACAGGCTGGGGACCTCGGCGGCGGATTGTCGGCCGGACCAGGCACTATGGGGCCATGACTGAGAGCAACGGGTCCGCCGCGCAAGATCAGCGCAAGCAGGGTGAGAACATGCCGGACTGGGAGAAGCGCTTCCGGGCGCCGCGGGTGTCGCTGCCCGACTGGGCGGAGGACGCACCCGACCGCTCCCTGTTCGTGTCGAACGCGACGGGGACGTACGAGCTGTACGCCTGGGACCGTTCGACGGGTCAGCAGCGCCAGGTGACGGACCGGCCGAACGGCACGACGGACGGCGTGCTCTCCCCGGACGGCGCGTGGATCTGGTGGTTCGACGACAAGGACGGCGACGAGTTCGGCGTGTGGCGCCGCCAGCCCTTCACCGGCGGCGAGGACGAGCTCGCCGTACCGGGCCTGGACCCGTCCTATCCGGCGGGCCTCGCCCTGGGGCGTGACGGACGTACGGCGGTGGTGGGCCGCTCCACCGACGAGGACGGTACGACGATCCACATCGCCCGCCTGGGCGAGGCGCCGGTGGAGATCTACCGGCACCGTGAGTCGGCGGGCGTCGGCGACCTCTCCCACGACGGTTCGCTGATCGCCGTGGAGCACACCGAGCACGGGGACGCGATGCACTCGGCGCTGCGCGTGCTGCGCCCCGACGGCACGCCGGTCGCCGAGCTCGACGACACCAAGGGCGGCTCCGTCGAGCTGGGCCTGGAGGTCCTCGGCTTCGCGCCGGTCGACGGTGACACGCGCCTGCTCATCGGCCACCAGAGGCGCGGCCGCTGGGAGCCGCTGGTGTGGGACGTGGCGACGGGCGAGGAGACGGACCTGGCGCTGGACCTGCCCGGTGACGTCAGCGCCGAGTGGTACGCGGACGGCTCCGGGCTGCTGATCGGGCACAGCCACGAGGCCCGCGGCGAGCTGTTCCGCTACGACTTCGGCACGCGCGAGCTGGCGAAGGTCCCGACCCCGCCCGGCACGGTCTCCGGCGCGACCGCCCGACCCGACGGCAGCGTGGAGTACCTGTGGTCGTCGGCGGCCGAGCCGTCGTCGGTGCGCTCGACGGCGGGCCGGGTGGTCCTCGACCCGCCCGGCATGAAGTCCCCGGGTTCGGTGCCGGTGGAGGACGTCTGGGTGGAGGGCCCCGGCGGCCGTATCCACGCCCTGGTCCAGAAGCCGGCCGGTGCGACCGGCCCGCTGCCCACAGTGTTCGACATCCATGGCGGCCCCACCTGGCACGACAGCGACTCCTTCGCCGCGGGCCCGGCCGCCTGGGTGGACCACGGGTACGCGGTCGTGCGGGTCAACTACCGCGGCTCCACCGGCTACGGCCGCGCCTGGACGGACGCGCTGAAGCACCGGGTCGGCCTGATCGAGCTGGAGGACATCGCGGCGGTCCGGGAGTGGGCGATCACCTCGGGCCTCGCCGACCCCGACCGGCTGATCCTGACCGGCGGTTCCTGGGGCGGCTACCTCACCCTCCTCGGCCTCGGCACCCAGCCGGACGCGTGGACGCTGGGCATCGCGGCGGTCCCGGTGGCCGACTACGTCACCGCGTACCACGACGAGATGGAGGCCCTGAAGGCCATGGACCGCACCCTCCTGGGCGGCACCCCGGAGGAGGTCCCCGAGCGCTTCGAGGCGTCGTCCCCGCTCACCTACGTCGACCAGGTCAAGGCCCCGGTGTACATCTCGGCCGGCGTGAACGACCCGCGCTGCCCCATCCGCCAGATCGAGAACTACGTCAAGCGCCTTCAGGCGCGCGGCGCGATCCACGAGGTCTACCGGTACGACGCGGGACACGGCTCGCTGGTCGTCGACGAGCGGATCAAGCAGGTGAAGCTGGAACTGGACTTCGCGGAGAGACACCTCAACGGTGCGGGCGCCTGACGGCCGCGTCGCCGTCACCGGGGGAGACGGACGGCGGGGTCGAGGACGGATGGCGGGGTCGGGCGCAACCGTACGACCGCGACCCCGCCGCCGCCCGTCATCTCGCCGCCCGCGCCCGTGGCCGCCTCCCCAGCAGGTCCGCCAACCCCCGCCGGGTCGCCGCCAGTACCACCCGGTCGTCGGCCCGCAGGACATACGTCGGCGGGAGGTTCCACACGAGGTCCGAGGTGGGTGGGGTGTCGCCGGGGCCGGTGGAGGACGGACCCACCGCAAGATCCGGCCGGCGTTCCTCCGGTGCCGCCGCGTCCAGGGCCAGCACCCGCCACGACCCGGCCTGGAAGGCGTCGGCCACCGTCTTCCCCTCCAACTGCCGGATCCCGCGCACGTCCACGGCCGCGAAGAGCAGCACCCGCCGCTCGACCGGGATGGCCCCCAGCACCTGCCGGCCCATCATGGCCCCGGCGAAGGAGGGGGCCGCGAGATGGGTGACACTGCGGCTGCGGGTGAGCGCACGCGGGTGCGCGGCCCGCAGGGTGCGGTACACGGCGGCCGCGAAGTCGTCGTCGTACAGGCGGAGCACGACCCGCAGATCGGGCCGTACGGACCGGGCGTACAGCGCGGCCTCCAGGTTCGTCGTGTCCACGCTGGTCAGCGCGAGCAGCGCATGCGCCCGGTGAATCTTGGCGGCCTCCAGGACGCCCTCCTGTGTGACGTCCCCGAGCACCACCGGCACCCGTAACCGCCGGGCCGTCGCCATGCCGCGCGCCTCGGGATCGGCCTCGACGCACACCACCGGAATGTGCAGTTCCCGCAGCCGGGTCAGCACGCGGGTGCCGATCTTGCCGAGTCCGAGCAGCACGACGTGCCCGGCGAGTCCGCGCGGCGGCCTGCGCAGCGTGGACGCGCTCCGGAAGGTGCCGAGCGCCTCCAGCACGGCCGCCAGCAGCACCGGCAGCAGCAGCAACCCGACAACAGCGGACAGGAGTTGGAGGATCTGCCGTCCGGTGCTCGCGTCGGTGGCCGGGTCGTCGATGCCGAGGATGTCGAGCAACGTCAGATACGTCGCGCGCAGCGGATGGTCATCGGTGACGATCGTCAGCGCGATCGCCAGCGCGAGCACGGCACCCACCAGGCCCGCGAGCGACCAGCGCAACCGCCGGGAGAACAGCGACGCGAACGGCGGTACGACACCGACCCCGCGCCCCGAGGACTGCGGTGACCCGGAGTACGACACCTGCTCCAGCACGACCGTTCCGCGCCCGGTCGCCGCGGCCACCTCCTCCTCGTCCGGCAGCAGCCGCGGCCCGCGCTCCCCGCTGCTCTCCGACCCGTCCGCACCGGCCGGGTCACTGCTCGTCGTCGACAGCAGCGCCAGCGTGCACAGCCCGGGATCGGCGACCTGACCCGGCGCCGGCGGTGTCCGCTCCACGGCCCGCAGCAGCAGCCCGTCGGTCTGTACGACCTTGCTGGTCCCGGCGAGCGCGGTCGCCGCCAGCGCCGGTGCGGCCGTGTCGGCGTCGGACAGCACGGTGGTGGAGGCGTCGACGGAGGCGGCCGAACCGCCGACCGCCAACGCGGCGGCCTGGTCGAGGAGTTCCTCGATGTGCTGCCCCAACCGCCGGTTGTAGAGCCGCAGAACGAGGCGCAGCCGTGGGTTGAGGCGGCGGGCGGTGAGAGCGGCGCGGATGTTGGTCTCGTCGTCGTCGTACACGAGCGCCAGCGCGGTCGCCCGCTCCACGCCCGCGTCGGCGAGTACGCTCTCGGTCGGCTCGGCGGCCTCCACGAGCCGCTCGCTCCCGCCGCCCTCGCCACCGGAGTTGCCGTTCCCGGCGGCCCGGTTGGCCGCGTTCACCATCCGGTCGAGCAGCGCCGCCGACGCGGCCCGGGCCCGTCCGACGACCGGCTGGCGCACCCGGCGCCCGTCGGGTGGTACGACGAGCGTCACCTGCTCCTCGTACACTCCCCGCAGTTCGGCCGCGAGCCGGTGCGCGAGCCCGTCGTCACCGCACACCACCATGTGCGCGGTCGCGCCATCCGGCTGACCCTGATTCGGAACGCTCCCCACGAGGGAAAAGACTGCCCCACCGGGACGGATGGTTCCAGCAACTGACTGAACATCCGTTCCTCGCCCGCCGTACCGAAGGGGAGGCACACCCCGGCACCCCGCCACCTCGCACCTGGCACAACGGAGGACCCGACCCGTGGCCGACACCGTCACCGAAGCAGCCCCGCGGCCCGATGAACGGGCGGGGCCGCCGGACCCGGAGGGCTGGCACCTCAGCTCCCCCCTGGTCCTCACCGTGACCCTGCTCCTGCTGCTCCTCGCCCAGGCGCCGATCCGCCGCGCCCTGTCCGCGCCGGTGATGCAGAGCTGGACGACGGTGTTCGTCGCAGTGGTCGTGCAGGCCCTGCCGTTCCTGGTGCTCGGTGTGCTGCTGTCGGCGGCCGTCGCCGTGTTCGTACCACCGTCGGTCTTCGCCCGTGCGCTGCCCGCCCGGCCGGCCGCGGCCGTACCGGTCGCGGGGCTGGCGGGCGCGGTCGTCCCCGGCTGCGAGTGCGCGTCGGTGCCGGTGGCCGGCGCGTTGATGCGGCGCGGTGTCACCCCGGCCGCCGCGCTGGCGTTCCTGCTCTCCGCGCCCGCGATCAACCCGATCGTGCTGACGGCGACGGCGGTCGCCTTCCCCGGCGAACCGGAGATGGTGCTGGCCCGGTTCGTCGCGAGCCTGGTCGTGGCGTGCGCGATGGGCTGGCTGTGGCAGCGGCTCGGCCGCACCGACTGGCTGCGTCCGCCGGCCCGTCCGTCGTACGAGGGTCAGGGCCGGGGAGCGGCCTTCTGGGGGTCGGTGCGGCACGACGTGATGCACGCCGGCGGCTTTCTGGTGATCGGCGCGATGGCGGCGGCGACCCTCAAGGCGGTCGTTCCCGAGCAGTGGCTGCGCGCGGCGGCCGACCACCCGGTGGTGGCGGTGCTCGCCCTGGCCGTGCTCGCCGTACTGCTGTCGATCTGTTCGGAGGCGGACGCGTTCGTGGCCGCGTCGCTGACCCAGTTCTCGCCGACGGCCCGGCTGGCATTCCTGGTGGTCGGGCCGATGGTGGACCTGAAGCTGTTCGCGATGCAGGCGGGCACCTTCGGCCGCGGCTTCGCCCTGCGCTTCGCCCCGGCGACCTTCGCCGTCGCCGTGGCCGTGGCCGCGCTGACCGGGGCGGTGCTGCTGTGAACCGGCACGCGCAGGCGGCGGTGCTGTTCCTGCTGGGCGCGTCCCTGCTGCACGCGGGCGCCACCGACCTGTCGCTGCGGTACGTCAAGGCGGGTCTGCGGCCGCTGCTGCTGGCCGCCGGTGCCGTACTGGTCGCGGCGGCGGTGGCGACGGTGTGGTACGAGCGGCGGAACCCGGCACCGCGGCACCATGAACCCCGCGTCTCCTGGCTCCTGTTGCTGCCGGTCCTCGCCCTCATCCTCATCGCACCGCCGGCCCTCGGCTCGTACAGCGCGATGCGCACGGGCACGGCCCTGCAGCAGCCTCCGGCCTACGCGCCGCTGCCCGCCGGGGATCCGGTCCGCCTGGGCGTCGCCGACTACGCGGCCCGCGCGGTGTACGACGAGGGACGCTCGCTGCGCGACCGCCGGGTGAAGATCACCGGTTTCGTCGCGCTGGACCGGGCCGGCACGCCGTACCTGATCCGTATCGCCCTCAACTGCTGTGCCGCCGACGGCCTCCCGGTCAAGATCGGCCTGACCGGGCACATCCCCCCCGTCCTGCAGCCGGACGCCTGGCTCGAGGTCACCGGCACCTACACCGCCCGTCGCACGAAGGACCCGGTCAACGGCGGCCCGATCCCCTTCGTCGAGGTCACGACCGCACGGCCGGTCCCGGAGCCCGCCGATCCGTACGACGAGAGCTGGAACAGCTGACTCGGCGTTATTCATCCCGATACTGCCTGCTGCGGCACGATCATCCGGCCGCGTGAAGGCCGGATATGCCGGACATGAAGGACGGGAAGGGCTCCACCCGCTTCTCGCGGATCCGGATTGCGCGGTGCGCGGCTCAGGACCGCTTCCCCGCGTCTCGAATCGGGTCCTTCCCGTCACTTCCAGCACACCACGTCTGCGGCCGGTCCACCAGGGCGGATCGGCCCCGACAAGCGGCCCGTCAGGGCCAGGTGCGCTCAATACGGTCGTGTCGTACGGCGTAGGCCGCCGGACCGCCCTTCTCGACGGCCCGGTGGATCGCGTCACGGCGTGCGACGAGCCGCTCGACCATCTCGATGCTGCGCAGCTGCTGGTTGTCCGGGTAGAACAGCACTGCCTCACGCTCCAGGACAGGCCGGATCTCCAGATCCCGGGTCTTGATCCGCCCGTCCTTCGACAGCGGGACCAGGAGCGCTCGAGACCGTGAGTGATCCACTCCTCGTCGGGAACGTCCTGCCCGTCGTCCGGGAAGACGTCCCCGATGCGGTGAACCGTCCACCCGCAGGCTCTCAGCCCCTCGGCGACACGACGACCGAGATTCCGGTCGAGGAAGAACTCAGGCGGCAAGGTGCACCACTGCCTGGCAGAGTGCGTCCACCTGCTCAGGCGTCATGTCGTAGTCGTACGCGATGTCCTCTTGGACACGAGGCCGTAGGGAGTGTCGAAGGCGTCCCGTACGGCGGCAGCCGCCTCCCCGATCTCGCTCATGCGGAGCCTCAGGGAACGCAGTGAACGAAGGACATGCGCCTCTACGAGCACCTCGAACAGACGCCGGACCGGCGGGCCGCCTTCCGCGCCGCCCAGTCGGCTGTCCGCGGCCGCCATCCGGCATTCCGGGACTGGGGCTCGTTCTGCTTCATCGGCGACTGGCGTCATTCGGATTCGAACCACGGAGCTGCCTCGTGACCCATCTGGAACTGCCCCCGACCCCGCTCCACGAGATCGACCTGGTGGCCGTGCCCCGGCTGCAGTCGCCCGCCCCGCAGCCCCGTATCGAAGGGCGGGTATCGCTCAGCACCGCCGTCGTTCATCCACTGACGGCGGAGGAGGCAGCCGCAGGCGAGGCGGAATGGCTCGGCTTCCTGACGGCGGAGGCGCCGCACAGCGCCTATCTTCTCCTCAGCCTCACGTGCGCCTTCCGCCCACCGGCGAACGGCGATCCTTTCGTCGACGCAGCCGTAGGGGTTCTCCTGGAGTCCCCTGACGAGCCTGCCGACCGACAGCCGATCGCCTGGTCGATCTCTCCCAAGAAGCGCTCCCACCCGGTGGAGCGGGCAACCACCATCGGACTCAGCGCCAAGCTCGCGATCGTCGAGTCCACCCTCGAGCTCACCCCCGGCCAAGGCCGGGAGGACCTTTTCGTCATCGGAATGGGCGAAAGGGACAGCGACCCGGAATGGCGCATCCAGGCGACCAGCCGTCACCCCCTGATCGGCGACGAGACCTTCACGGTGATCGTCAAGGCCACCGCCGACGCTCCCGTTCAGGCCCGCGTGACGGTGGCAGCCACCATCAAGCACCGCCGATTCGGCCTGATCCCCTACCGGGCAGACCTCCCCGCCACATTGCGGACCATCGATCTGCGCCGCCAGACCGATCGACGGGACCGGAAGACAGCGGCTTCCTCGCCTGGCAGCGGCGCTTGATCACAAAGGGTGCCGAAGCGATGAACGACATCTTCGCCGATGGCCGCGAGGGGGACGTCCAGGGACTGGTGTCGACCGATCTCGGGTAGAGATGACGGTCGGCGTGGGGGCGCTGGTCTGTGCGTCAGGGGACGGGCGCAGGTTGCCACGAACGGGGTGCCGTGGATCCACAAGGCTAGTGAGGGCTGCTTGGGGCTGCTGTTACAGGGCGATCTTTCCGCGGCGCTGGGCGGCGTAGTAGCTGCGCTGACAGCCTGGGGAGTCGTATCAGCAACGTACAGACACCAGCAGCGAGCAGCGCGGCTGTCGGAAGCCCGCCGGGCGGCAATAGAGCTGTTCCACCTTGCAGGTGGGTACCTCAGCGTGTTGGAGAGGGCCCTTGGCGACCACAGCTGATGGTGTCCCATTACTCCTATGTCAAGCAGCCACTGCGAGCGTGTTCACGTGGTCGTGTGACGCTTGGGCATCGTGCTGGAGGGCTCGGTAGACGACGTCGGACAGTCGGCGTTTGAGGGCACGGAGCGCTTCGGTC
>NZ_JBQQCE010000127.1:0-22140 GCF_052245645.1 Streptomyces sp. KR55
GATAGCGGCCCGCGGTCTCCACCCGGGGGTGGTCGGGCAGCCGCCGGGGCAGCAGGGCCCGCTGGAGCCCGCGGGCCAGCGCGGCCTACGTCTAGTAGCGCTGCGCCTTCTCCATGGCGTGCGCGATCAGCCCGGCGAGCGCGGTCAGGACGGTGCGCTCCTCGGTGCTGAAGCTGCGGGGCCGGTCGAAGCCGAGGATGCAGGAGCCGAACGGCCGCCCCGAGGCGATCAGCGGGAGGAAGGCGCGGGCTCCCTCGGTCGCGTCGAGGGGGATGCCGGGGTAGGCGTCCGACAGCGCCTGCATCGAGTCGAAGAAGAGAGGCTGGCCGGTGGTCAGCGTCTCGACGCCGGGCAGCCGGGCGCTGAGGCTCACGCCTTCGAACGGCGCGAGGAATCCCGGGGGGAACCCGGTCTCCCAGGCCAGGTAGAGGTGCCGTTCCTGCAGCAGGTAGATGGCGAGCCGACGGCCGCCGAACGCGGGCAGCAGCTCCTGCATGACCACCGCGGAGACCTGCCGGGCGGTGGCCGCCTCGGTCAGGGCGATGGCGAGGACGATCGGCCGGTGGACCAGTGAGGTCGCGGCCACTTCGGCATCGGAGGCGTCGGCGGACGCCGGCGCGGGCGCGGGCGCTGCGGGAGCCTCGGTCCCCCGGTTCGCCGGGGTGACGGTGCAGGTCAGGATGTCCGGGCCCGGATGGACGGACACGGCCAGCCAGTCACCGCCGTTTCGATCGTGCGGCCCTCCCTCACGGCCGGACCGCCGGACGTGGAAGTGCACCGGGTCGGGAGACAGCAGGGCCGCGCGCAGGTGGTCCTCGCAGGCGGTCTCGCCGAGCCACGGCACACCCTCCCACAGGGGTCGGCCGAGAAACCGCGCCCGCGGCTCGCCGAGGAGTTCGGCGGCACGCGGATTGGCGTAGCCGATCAGTCCCAGCCGGTCCAGGCAGAAGACGCCCTGGGGGAGCTGGTCGGCGGCCGCGTCGGCCATCGAGGCCGCATCGAGCACGATCCCGCCGACGGGGTATGGAGCACCGACGGCGGGCCTGCGGTCGGTGACGTCCGGGTTCCACAGCTCCACCAGCCGCGTGCCGTCGGGGGTGTGCAGGTGCACGGGTGCGGGCGGCGGCCCGCCACGGGACGCCTGGCACAGCAGCTCCAGGAAGCGATCCGCCTCGCCCGGGGCCACAGCCCCGGTCAGGGTCGCGGCGGGGCCGGGCAGGCCCTCGGCCGGCAGCCGCAGCAGGGCCCGCGCGGCATCGTCCGCGGTGACGACATCGGTTGCCGGGTCCCAGGTGAAACGCCCGATCCGGCCCGGCGTCAGCCGTGTGCCTGGCGGCCGTATGCACAGCGGCTCGTCGTCCCACACGAGCGACTCCCCGTCCTCCTCCAGGCGCCGCACGGCCACCCGCAGATCCTCGGCCAGCTCCGCCAGACGGTCCCGTTCGGCCAGCACCTCGGTGGCGTCCGAGGCGGCAGGCCGCAGCACGGTCAGCACGCCGTAGGGTCCCTCCTTCCCCGGGACGGGTACACAGATCGTCCCCACGGGGAACGGCAGACCGGCCGCGAACTGGGGGTAGCGGCGCATGGCCTCCGTGACATTCGGCAGCACCACCTGCACGCCCAGCCGATAGGCGTCGGCGACCGGGAACCGGCGGTGCGCGTGCAGCCGCCACCAGGGCCGGTACAGGCGCCCGGGCAGCCCCACCAGCACGGCCAGCCGCAGAACGCCGGGTGCGCCGGAGGGCAGGTAGATCCCCGCGGCGCGCCCGTCGGTGGCGCGGATCGCCTCGGCCGCGGCGTCGGCCAGCAGCGTGGCCAGCCGTCCGGGCTCTGCGTTCCGGCCCTCGACGCTCCCAGTCATCGGCCCTACCTCGTCCGTGCGCGCCGTCGCGCAGGCGACACAGCAAGAATGCGCCACGACGACCCCTGCCCGCACCCGGGCGGGCAGGGGTCGCGGGAGCGTACGGTGCGATGCCACAGCGACCCCGTCCCGTCAGGGCGTTTTGCCGGAACGGCAACGGGCCTCGCCCCTGTGCCGCCGACGGCCGGATGATCGAGGAACACCGGCGGACGGCACGGGGCCGCGTCCTCCCTCTCCGCCGACGCCGGACGACCCGCTCACCGCTTCGGGAGGAACCATGCCGCACCCGTCCGCCGACGACCTCACCCACCGGCTGGTGCCCTCACCCGCCGGCCGGATCCACCTGGTGGAGCAGGGCAGCGGACCGCTGGTGCTGCTCGTGCACGGGTTCCCCGAGGGCTGGTACTCCTGGCGTCACCAGCTGCCCGCCTTGGCGGCGGCCGGCCACCGAGCGGTGGCGATCGACGTCCGCGGCTACGGCCGCTCCTCCCGGCCGGACCCCGTGGACGCCTACCGGATGCTGGAGCTGGTGGCGGACAACGCGGCCGTGGTGGAGGCCCTGGGCGAGCGGTCCGCCGTGATCGTCGGGCACGACTGGGGCGCGACCATCGCAGCCACCTCCGCGCTGCTCCGGCCCGATGTGTTCCGCGCCGCCGGACTGCTCGGTGTGCCCTACACCCCGCCCGGCGGGCCGAAGCCGAGCGACGTCTTCGCCGCCATGGGCGGGACGGAGGAGTTCTACGTCTCCTACTTCCAGCAGCCCGGCCGTGCCGAGGCGGAGATCGAGCCCGACGTACGCGGCTGGCTGGCCGGCTTCTACGCCGCCCTGTCCGCCGACACCATGCCGGATCCCGGCGCTCCCGACCCGCACTTCGTCGGACCCGGCGGCCGGCTGCGCGACCGGTTCCCGGCCGAGCGGCTTCCCCACTGGCTCGGAGAGCACGAACTCGACGTCTTCGCCGGAGAGTTCGAGCGCACCGGCCTGAGCGGTGCGCTCAACCGGTACCGGAACATGGACCGGGACTGGGCGGACCTCGCCGGCCATCACGGCGCACCCCTCACCCAGCCCTCCCTGTTCGTCGGCGGAGCCCGGGATGCCTCCGTCACCTGGCTCGCCGACGCGATCGAGGCGTTCCCCGACACACTCCCCGGCCTGGTCGCCTCGCGTCTCCTCGACGACTGCGGCCACTGGGTCCAGCAGGAACGCCCCGAGCAGGTCAACCGGATCCTCACGGACTGGCTCGCCGGGCTCGCCGGCTGACGACTCGGTTCCTCAGGAACCGTGCAGGGTCCGCTTGGCGAGTTCGTACGCCGGGAGCATCGCCTCGTGTTCCTCGGTGTCCATCCCGCCGAGGTGCAGGACGACCGGGCCGTCCGGGGTGGTGACGGCGAGCGCGCGCTCCTTCTTGGTCTCCTCCAGCAGTTCGCTGGTGTAGAGGTACTCCACTTCGGCGCCGGTGAGACCGCCCGCCTCGAAGGAGCCGTACTTCTCGTTGCTCACCCCGTCCTCGGCTGCGACGAAGGCCTCGAGGACGGTGCGCGCGTCGTCGTCGCCCGGCTCGCCGGTCCAGACACGGAGGAAGCCGATGTTCCCGGCGGGCTTGGCGTCCACCTCGCAGGCGGCGGTGACCGGGCCCTGGTGGAGGAGGGCGTCGGCCAGTTCCTCCGCTGCTCCGCCGGCAGCGGCGTCGACGGACTCCGCCGCCCAGTCCTCGGCGATGTCGAACGTCACCGGCAGCTCGCAGGCCGACCCCTCGGCGCCGATGGTGCCGCCGCTCCTGGCGACATCGCCGCTGCCGTTGCCGCCGGCCGCGTCCGCCGACGCCGACGTGCTCGCGGGGGCCTCGTCCTCCCCGTCCGCGCAGCCTGCCAACAGCCCTGCCACCAACGCCACGTGGACCAGCCCCCGCCACGCGTTCCCCGCCCTGACCTGCACCGCACCGTCTCCTCTCGGTTGAGGCGGGTCACTGTATCCCCCCGTCACCGTGCCAGAGCCGCCCGCGCTGTCTCCACCGCCTGCACGGCGTAGGTCCGGCCGAACAGGACGGTGTGGACGAGGAGGGGGAAGAGCTGGTGGAGGCCGATGCGGTCCCGCCAACCCTCCGCGAGCGGGGCCGTTTCCTGGTAGCCGTCGAGCACCTGGTCCAGGTGGGGGCAGCCGAAGAGGTGGAGCATGGCCAGGTCGGTCTCCCGGTGGCCGCCGTGCGCGGCGGGGTCGATGAGCCAGGCCTGTCCGTCCGCGCCCCACAGCACGTTGCCGTTCCACAGGTCACCGTGCAGCCGGGCGGGCGGCTCGGCCGGGCCTGCGAGCCCGGGGAGCCGCTCGCAGACCTGGTCGACGACGGATGCCTCGGCGGGCCGCAGCGTCCCGTCGTCCACGGCGCGGCGGAGATAGGGGAGGACCCGGTGCTCGGCGTACCAGGTCGGCCAGTCGTCACCGGGGACGTTGCGCATGGGGGCGAGTCCGATGGCCGCGTCCCTGGGTCCGCCGGGGGGCGGAACCCCGAACGCCGCCGCACCACGGGCGTGCAGGGCGGCCAGGTCCCGGCCGAACCGGACCGCCGCCTGCCCGCTGGGCCGGCCGGCCGGGACGCGTTCGGTCACCAGCCACTTCCCGTCATGACCATGCACGGCCGGTACGCGGACCGTGCCCGCCTCGCCCAGCCAGCGCAGCCCGGCGGCCTCGGCCCCCACGCCGCCCGGCGCGTCCTGGCGTTTCACGATCACCACCTGCCCACCGTCGAGGGAGACCTCGGCGAGCGCGCCGGACAGCGCACGGACTCCGGTCACTTCCCGCCCGGTGATCCTCGCCGCTGCCGTGTCGGGTCCTTCGCGCACGGCGACCACGGTACGACAGCCTGCGGCCGGTCCGGAGAGAACCGTACTTTGCCGTATCGGCAAAGCCGGTTGTCGCCGGAGCGGCGGTGGTCCAGGCTCGGTCACGAGGGCGCCACACCCGGCATACGGCGCCCCTGACCGAGCAGACGACCAGGAGGCACCATGCCCGAACTCCCCGCGCCCACCCAGCCCGCAGAGTTCTGGGAGACCCGCTACCGCGACACCGACCGTGTCTGGAGCGGCCGCCCGAACCAGCTGCTCGTGCGAGAGGCCGCCGACCTGAAGCCGGGCCGCGCCCTCGACCTCGGGTGCGGCGAGGGCGGGGACGCCATCTGGCTGGCGTCCCGCGGCTGGCACGTCACCGGCATCGACATCTCGGTCACCGCCCTCGAACGCGCCGCCCTGCACGCCGCCGACGCAGGAGTCGGCGACCGCACCGGTTGGGAACGCCACGAGCTCGGCGAGACCTTCCCCGAGGGCTCCTTCGACCTCGTGAACGCCCAGTACCTGCAGTCCCCGGTGGGGCTGGACCAGGAGTGGATCCTGCGGCGCGCCGCCGACGCGGTCGCGGACAAAGGCACCCTGCTGATCGTGATGCACGGCGGCTGGCCGTCCTGGCAGACCGAGCCGCCCTTCGACGCCGTCTTTCCCACGCTCGACGGGGTGCTGGCCGAACTGGCGCTGCCCGACGGGGAGTGGGTCGTCGAGACGGCGGAGACGGTACGACGTACGAACGTCTCCCCGGACGGCCGGGAAGGCTTCCGGGACGACCACGTGTGGCGGCTCCGGCGACTCTAGGGCCTGTCCGGCGGATCATGCCGGAGACGCGGGGCGTGGCAGCCCATCTGCCGCGTTGTCGTCGGTCGCCGACTCCCCCACGCTCGGCTTCGCTCGCGCGGGGGCACCCCCATCGCCCCGCTCACCCGCGCTGACGAGATGCCGCCGTTTTCCTCCGACCTGATCCGCCGGACAGGCCCTAGCCGCCGGGTGTGGGTGCGTACTCGGGGAGGAGGCCGGCGGCCTTGACGGCCCGCCAGAAAGCTGGCGACACCGGGTGGTTGAAGAAATCCACGCTGCCGGTCACCTCGTCGGGCGAGCGTGCACCGACCACCACACTCGTGACGGCCGGATGCCCGAGTGGGAACTGCACCGCGGCCGCCAGCAGCGGCACGTCGAACGCCCGGCACACCGCCGCCCAGGCCCGCACCCGCCACAGGAGCCGCCGCGGAACGGCCCCGTACCCGTGCAGCACCCCAGGACGGGGGTCGGCGAGCAGTCCGCCCTGGTACACGCCCGCCGCCATGACCGCGACGCCCCGCTCGGCGCACAACGGCAGCAACTCGTCCAGGCCGGACTGATCGAGCAGGGTGTAGCGGCCGGCCAGCAGGACGCAGTCGGGCCCGGGCGGGGCGGCCTCGCGCAGGAAACGCACGGCCACGGGCGCATGGTTGACGCCGATCGACACCGCCCTGACGGTGCCCGCGTCCCGCAGGTCGGCCAGCGCACGATAGGCCTCGCGCACGGCGGTGGGGAAGTCCTCGTCGGGATCATGGACGTGCACCACGTCGACCCGGTCGAGCCGCAGCCGCGCCAGGCTCTCCTCGATGCAGCGCAGGACTCCGGCGTACGAGTAGTCCAGCCGGGGCCCCAGACCGGGCGGAGGGTCCGCCCAGATCGGCTGGGTGTCGGGCCCTCCCGGCTCGATGATGCGCCCCACCTTCGTGCACAGGACGTACGCCTCGCGCGGCCGGCTTGCCAGCGCCGCGCCGGTGCGGGACTCCGAGCGCCCGTACCCGTACACGGGAGCCGTGTCGTACAGCCGTATCCCGGCCTCCCAGGCCGTGTCGATCACCGCGGCCGCCGTGTCCTGCGCGACCGGGGCGAAGAGCCCGCCCACCGATGCCAGCCCCAGCCCCAGCCGGCTGACCCGCAGCCCGGTGCGGCCCAGTGGCACCAGGTCATCCGCCCGCACGGCAGCTCACCTCAGAAACTCCGCGACGATTCCCACGAACCGCCCTCCGTCGTCGAGCCACGGAAAGTGTCCGGCACCGGACTGGACGACCAGCTCGGCACCCGGAAACAACCCCTGGAACTCGGTCATGGCCCGCCGCGGGGCCGCCAGATCGACCTCCCCGGCGAGCAGCAGCACCGGCGACCCGAACCGTGCGAGTGCCGCACGCGTGGCTGCCGGATCGAAGGCGCCTTCCCCAGCGTAGGCCGCCGCGGCCTCAGCGTTGCGCTGCTCGTCCTCGGCGGCCCGATGCGCCCGGGCCGCTTCGTCCCAGCGGCCGTAGTAGAACGGTGCGATGGCCTGCCACGATGCGGGGGTCGCTTGTCCGGCGACGATCGTCTCCAGCGCCGCGAACGCCTCCGGAAACCACGGCTCCGCCCGGCGCAGCTCCGCCGCAGCCCGCCGGTCGTCGCCGGTGACCGGGACCCCGACGGCGATGACGCTCGGCGTGACCAGCACGAGCCGGCCGACGCGCTCCGGGTGGCGGGCTGTGTAGAGCGCCGCCAGATTGGCACCGGCCGAATGCGCCAGCAGATCCATCCGCTCCAGGCCGAGGTGCTCGCGCAGCGCCTCCACGTCGTCGACCTGCCGGTCGCAGCGGTAGGAGCCGGGATCCCCGGGCTCCGCCGAGCCGCCGGTACCCCGGAGATCCAGCATGATCAGCCGGCGGTGCACCGCCAGCCCGCCCAGGTCCCCGAGGTATGCGGAGGCCTGCATGGGGCCGCCGGGCAGACAGACCAGGGGAGGGCCGTTGCCGAGGACGTGGTGGGCGAGCTCGGTTCCGTCGTACGCGGAGAAGCTGGGCATGGCCGCGACCCTGTCACCGGCGTCCGGCCGCGGCAACTCGCTTTTCCGTTTGGGTGTCGCGTTCCGGGCCACACGGTGAGCGACATCGGAAAGTCGCTGGTGACTTGGGGTGAACCACCGTGGCGCGAGAACAGAAGGCCAAGGCCAGGATGGAACAGGTCAAGGGGAAGCTCAAGGAGGTGATGGGTCGCGCGGTCGGCAACGAGCGCATGACGGCCGAAGGCAAGGCGGAGCAGGCCAAGGGCGATGCGCGTCAGGCGAAGGAGAAGGGCAAGGACGTGTTCCGGCACCGATGAGTGCACGGCCGTCGGCGGGTTCCCCTGTTGCTGTCGGGGAACCCGCCGCTCGTTGCCCGTACGGCTCAGATACCGCAGGTGGGTGCTGACCAGTACTGGTCGGCCCGGTGGTCGAGGTGCGTGTGGTCGTCGTGGCCGGGGTAGCCGGGGCCGAGGATGCCTCGGAAGCCGTGGTTGCGGGCCTGCTTGGCCAGGGTGCACAGGGAGTGCGGTCCGGCCCCGAGGTCGACGGCGTCGCCGTACAGATGACGGCTGTTGCTCGCGCCGCCCACGGCGCTGTTGCAGGCGTAGGACCTGAAGCCGCTGGTCACCGTGATCGGCTGGTCGCCCAGCGCGTGCCGCATGGCCTCCAGCTTCCACATGCTGCGCAGCGCGTTGGACCTGGCGGTCGCCGCGCTGACCGCGCCGCCGGACCAGGTGCTGTTGCAGTCGTTCAACTCGCTGTAGGAGAAGTGGACCGGGGTGCAGTCGTCGTCCTGCAGGGCGTACAGCTTGTTGAAGGTGTTCGGCCCCGCCACGCCGTCGGCCGTGAGGCCGTACGCCGACTGGAAGCGCTTGAGAGCGGCCTCCGTGGCCGGCCCGAAGTCGCCGTCGGCGGCCAGGACGGAACCGTAGCCCGGATAGCCGCCGAGCCGGATCTGCAGCTGGGTGACATCGGCGCCCGAGGAGCCCTGCGCGAGTGTGCGGCTCCAGGTGTAGCAGCCGTCGGCGTGCGCGGTGCCCGCCGTCGCGACCGTGCCCGCCAGGGCACCAGCCATGATCATGACAAGCGTGAGAATCAGTCTGACGGTGCGTGTGTACATACGGCCTCCATGCCGGGGGAGACGTGAGGTGGTGCCGAGCGTGAAGGGACCTGTGACGCGCGTCAACCATGCGGTACGCCCTCGCTCGCCGGCAAGACCGCGATCACGCAGTTGTCCGGACGGTCGCTGCGGGCGGGGGCCGGCATCACCTCGTCGACACCCGCACTGATCCGACGTCTGGTCCCGTGGGTCAGTCCTGCGCGACCAGTGCCGGCGTCGACCTCGTCAGCACCTCGCCGCGGAAGAAGGCAGGGCTGCGCCACCGCATCACCGTCATGATCACCAGGCCCAGGGCGAGCAGCCCCACGCCGATGACGAACACCGACCCCACCCCCAGCACGGACGACCCGCTGCCGTATGCCGGGTCCCACATGTCG
This sequence comes from Streptomyces sp. KR55, assembly GCF_052245645.1. Classification (NCBI taxonomy): domain Bacteria; kingdom Bacillati; phylum Actinomycetota; class Actinomycetes; order Kitasatosporales; family Streptomycetaceae; genus Streptomyces; species Streptomyces sp. KR55. The sequence goes on from NZ_JBQQCE010000127.1 coordinate 8,994, forward strand.
ACGAGGGTCTTGGCGAACACGGCTGCCAGCAGCACCCCGCCGACGACCGGGAACAGCCCCTTGAACAGCAGGTCCCGTCCGGACCGCAGCAGCTCCGCCCGGAAGTACCAGACGCAGGCGAAAGCCGTGAGGGCGTAGTAGAAGCAGATCATCAGGCCGAGCGCGTAGATCGTGTCCACCAGTACGTGCTCGCTGACCAGCGTCATCACGGTGTAGAACACCGCGGTCGCGACACCCGCGGTCACTGTGGCGCGCCCCGGCGTACGAAAGCGCGGATGGACCCGGGCGTACGACGCCGGCAGCGCTTCGTATGCCGACATGGCCAGCACCGTGCGGGCCACCGGGATGAACGTGGTCTGCAGGCTGGCCGCGGCGGAGGCGAGCACCGCGAGGAACAGCAGGATGCCGAGCGCCGGGCCCATCACCGGGCCCGCCAGTGCGGCGAAGACGTTGTCGGAGGTCTCGGGGTTGGCCAGCCCCAGCCCCTGGTCACCGGAGCCGACGACCATCTGCGCGGCCACCCCCGTGGCGAGGTACGAGCCGACCAGCACCACCATGGCGACCAGCGCCGCCCGGCCGGGGGTGCGGCTGCTGCCGCTGGTCTCCTCGTTGGCGGTCAGGCAGGCGTCCCAGCCCCAGTACATGAAGATCGACAGCGACAGTCCGGCGGTGAACGCGGCGAACGACTGGACGGCGAACGGATTCAGCCATGACCACGAGAACTCGGCCGACGTCGGGAACGCGGGGCTTCCCGCCTTCCCGAAGGCCATCGCCACGAACACACCCAGCACCACCAGCTGGAGCGCCACCAGCGCGTACTGCACGCCCTTCGTGGCGGTCATACCGCGGTAACTGATCACCGTCGCGACCGCGATCAGCGCGAGACAGGTGACGATGTGGACGGCCTTGTTGTCGTCGAGCGCAGCGACGGCGTCACTGCCCGTGACCTCCCCCGCGAGCAGCCAGAAGTACGAGGTCGCCACACCGGCCAGGTTCGACAGCACGATGATCGTGGCGATCACCAGGCCCCAGCCGCACATCCAGCCCACGCGCGGCCCGAACGCCTTCACCGTCCAGGTGAACGAGGTGCCGCAGTCCGGCATGGCCTTGTTCAGCTCGCGGTAGGCGAAGGCGACAAGCAGCATCGGCAGGAACCCGGCGAGGAACACGGCGGGCATCTGCACGCCCACCTCGCCCGCGGTCGAACCGAGCGTCGAGGTCAGGCAGTACACGGGCGCCACGGTGGACACACCGATGACCGCGCTGCCCAGCAGGCCGACGGAGTTCCCGCTCAGGCCCTTGGCGCGCATGCCCGCGGCAGGGGCGGCGTCGCCTGTGTCTCCGGCCCCGGGCCGTACGTCCAGCTGAGTCATGAACAGGACGTTAAATCCTGCGGTTTCCGTGGCGGCTCTGCGTGACGTTGAGCGAGCCTGGCCTCTTGTATCCCGCGAATCGATGGCCGATTCGCTTATTTCTCTGCGATTGCAAGGTCATCTATCGACTGCATGTGAGACATCCAAAGCATGCTGGCGGGTGTCCGATATTCGGTAATCGCAGCGACCCTCGATGTGCCGCGGTGAAGTCTTTCCATGTGATCCGCGTCACATGTGGCGTCCCTCCGGTCAGGCGAACACAGTCCACCCGCTCGATGCTTGAGATGTTGAAGCGGGTAACTATGCGTATTATGAAGGCATTTGCATCATTTCCGGCAGAGCGGTCAACCCTGTCGTAGAAGGTTCTGGCTTTCTGGCTTACACCCTGAGGGAGATGGTGCTATGCCTTCCACCGAAACGATCCTCGAAGAGGTCACCGGTATCCGGACCGCCGACATCGAGGCGGTACTGGACCCTGCCGAGGCCGAGGGCGTCTACCGCGACAGCCGCGAGTGCGCAGCGCTCGCCCTCGCCTCCGGCGGGGGCCACCTGCTGCTCTCTCCGCCGACCCCGCGCCCGAAGAAGGGCTGACCGGATCGACGGAGCGGCGAGATGGAGCAATCAGGCACTTCCGCCCTCCTGCAGGGCGCGGTGCAGGATCTCGCTACCGCTGTGGTCTCCGCTCTTCGGGGCGGGGACCACATGCGAGCGACCGGCACCGAGACGACCGACGACCCGGCGCGAGGCCTCGCCCTCGCGGCAGTACGCGTACTGGGAGCCGACGCGCTCCTGCCGCACGTACTGCTTCACACGACCCCCGCGCCGGAGGAACTCGCCGTGTTCCGGGCGTCCGTGGCGGGCTTCCCGCCGCGCGCCGACGCCGCCCTCACCGTCGTATGGAGCCATTGGGCCATGACGCGCACGCTACGGCGGTTCGAGACGCCTCTGGACGATCCGCCCGCCCACCGTGAGCGCGAAGAACCCGACGCCGGCTGGCTCGACACCTGCCTGGAGGCCTGCATGTGGGACCTGAGCTGCGAACTGCTGGCAGTCGCGGCCAGCGTGCCCGGGCAGGCGGCCAGCCTCCAGGACGCCTGGCACCGGATCGCATCGGCGCAGCACGACACGGGCGCGATCCCGGAGGAGGGCGGCCGGGACGCTCTGGACCCGCGCGCAGCCGACGCCGGAGACGACTTCGCCCACTGCTATCACTCCACGCTGATGGCCGCCTTCGCCGCCACCCTGAACATCCGGCATACGGACGGCGAGGAGCGGGACCACGACAACGGGCGGATGCAAGGAGTACTGCGATGACCGAGACCCGCCTGATGCACCGCGTCGGCGTCGCAGCCATCGAGTGGCTGTGGACCCACCGCGACGGATTCCGGCTCGAACCCGACGTGGACCCGGAAGTGGGCTTCCTGGAGCGTTTCAAGCCGGTGGGCGAACTCGCCCTGATCTGCAAGGTGCTGTTCCGCGAAGGCGTGGCGGGGTCCAAACAGGCCCGGCTGGCACGCCAGTTGGTCGACCACATGTGGAGGGAGACGCTGCAGGGTGGCCAGATGCTGGTGTGCGGGCAGCGGACGGAGCCGATCTCCCCGATCCCCTTCGAGGTCTACCTCCCCTTCAGGGAACTCGGTTACCGCAGGCCCGAGGTGGAGCGGGCCGCCGTCCTGAACCACCGGCTGGACAGCTGGGCGGCGTTCGCGATGACGCCCACCCGACGACTCGGCCTGTCCGCGTTCCAACGCCGCTTCGGCCTGCAGCCCCGCCCGCCCGAGGCCGCCGCCCTGGAGACGACCTGGCTGGCCCGCACGCCCGAGCCATGGACGGTCGAGGGACACATCGCCTACGACGTCACCCACACCGTGTTCCACCTCACCGACTGGGGAGAGCACCCCGACGGCCTGCCACCCCGTATCGCCGACTACCTCACCGAGTGGCTGCCGGTCTGGATCGACGACTGGCTGGACCTGCAACGCTGGGACCTGCTCGGCGAACTGCTGGTCGTCGACGCCTGCCTGCCCCGCCCCAGCCTGGACGCGCGGGCCTGGCAGGGCTTCGCCGACGCCCAGCAGCCGGACGGCGCCATGCCCGCGGTGCGGACGATGCCCGAGGGCAGCGCAGAAGAGGTGTTCGACATCGTCTACCACCCCACGCTGGTCGCCGCCTTCGCCTCCGTGCTCGCCACGTCCCGCGCCCTGACCGAACTGGCCCATGCGTCATGAGCGTCCAGATCACCCCCTGGCCGGGCGCCCCGATCGACGCCGAGGAAGCGCGGCCACCGTACGAGGCGCCGGGCGACGACGACCGACTGGGCCGGCGGCTGGAGGCCGCCGTCGCCGCCGCCGACGGCCCCGATGTCGTCTTCGCAGCCTCCCGGCACGGCCGGCGCATCGTCCGCTGTGGCGGAACCGCCCCGCCCCCGTCCCCGCGTTCGACGCCGGCGGCTTCACCGCGGCAGGCGCCGTCCGAGCCACCCCACGCGACCTGCTGACCTTTCTCGAAGCCCACCTCGACCCGTCCGGTTCGCCCCTGGCGGATGCGCTGCGAGCCGTCGTGCTCCGGCGCGGCCTGGGCCACCGGCACGTGCACACCATCGCCTGGTTCCGCCACCCCACCGCGTCGGGCGGGCCGATGTACTTCCACAGCGGCGCCACCCTCGGCCAGCCGGCCTTCCTTGGCTTCCGCCCCGACACCGGCACCGCCCTGGCCGCGCTGTGCACGCGTCGGTTCCGCGCCCGGGACCCGTTCGTGGCGACCGCGTACGCGTTCCTCGCGGAGGAATAGAGGAACAGTGGCGGCGATGCACCGGCATCGGCCGCGGCGCGAGGGCCACGGCCGGTATCGGGGAGTCCCGTGGGACCTGTCAGAGGCGTTGCCACAGTGCGGGGGTGGCCGACGGCGTCCAGGAGCCCTGGGCCTGGTGGGTCTGCAGGCACTGGTAGCGAACCCCGTTGTGGCTCACCATGGCCCCGACGCCGTAGACGTGGCCCGAGGCCCAGCCGTCGGCGCCGCCGTCCTGCGGGGCCGGCGTCGCCGTCGTGCCGGAAGCCGTCCTGAGGGTCAGGCCGAAGTCGCTGAGCAGCGGGTTGACGGGCTGGTAGTAGGTCGTTCCACCGCTCTTGCAGTCGCCCGTCCCGCCGGACGTGATCCCCTGCGCCTGGGCGCCCGCGAGGTAGGGGCCGCCGGAGTCGCCCGGTTCGGCGCACACCGTCGTCCGGGTCAGGCCGTTCACGACGCCCTCGGGGTACCTGACGCTCGTGCCGTGCTGCTGGATGGTGCCGCAGTGCCAGCCACTGGTCGAGCCGGAGCGGCACACCGACGCCCCGACCAGCGCCTCGACCGAGCCGGCGGCCTGCACGCGCTGGCCCGACTCCCCCCTGACGTCGGCGGTCGCGGTCCAGTCGGAGTTCACGCCCACCCACGCCATGTCCTTGCCGGGGAAGACGGAGGCCTCGAAGGTGCCCTGGTCGGCCTGGTTGAAGCCGGTCGTCGTGTCGCCCGCCGCGCCGCAGTGACCGGCGGTGGCAAAGCCCTGCTGCTCGGCCTTGGTCACGGAGAAGCCGACGGAGCAGCGAACCGATCCGTTGATGTAGTAGGGGTCGCCGCCGACGATGTCCTCCAGCAGACGCGGCCGGTCCGCCGACACATGGACGGCGACGCCCTTGCCCGAGACACCGGCGGCCTTGACGAAGGCGGACGCGGACGACCGGCTCCGAGCCTCGACCACGACCCGGTTGCCCGGAACGTCGACGTACCACAGCGGCGTGTCGGCGGTCGCGACACGGGAGGCCGCCGCGTCCAGCTTCCTCTTGACGGCCGTCAGACCGGCCAGGGACTCCTTGACGACCAGGGCCTTCGCGCCCTGGCCCTGGATGGCGGCCACGTCCGCGCCGTCGGTGGTCGCGACGGTGAGCTCCTGGGATGTCGTACCACTCACCCAGGCCCCGGCGAAGCGCTTGCCCAGCGCATTGCGCAGACGCCCCGCACGGCTGCCGGCCTCCGCCTCGTTCACCAACCGCTCCTCCGCCTGGGCGGGGGTCAGCTCGAGGTCCCGCTGGAGCGCGCGAAGCACCTGCACCGACGGCCTGTCGGCCCCCACTGTCTGCGCCGCCGTGGGCAGAGACCCGGCCGCGGGCGGCGGCTCGGCCCCCGCGGCCGAGCCGATCCCGCTCAGAACCAGCGTGCCGAGGGCGATCAGGGCCGCGCGGCGTGCGGTCGGGGCAAGTCTGTGGACCATGCGAATGGTTCCTTCCAGTCCGATACGGGTGAAGCTGCCATGAGGCGAGGGCTTGCCTGGAAGGACCGAAGCAATGTCACCGGCGCGGGGCTTTCGCGCTTTGGTGAGGGAAAGGGGCGCCAAGTGCAGTACGCACCGGGAAGTCACACGCGCCGAACCGGCGCGGCCTCCCTCACGGGGCGATTCCGACCCCCTCGATGCGGCTCCAGGCCCGCTCCTGGGCGGCGGTCATGGCCGGCCAGTGCAGTCCGCCCGGGCGGGGCCGGACGCGGGTGGCGTAGGGGGAGGGAACGAAGTCCGGGTCGTAGAAGCATCCGGAGCCGTAGGTGCGGTCGAATGCGGCACAGGACCCGGCGATCGACCGTGGCGTCGGCTTCCGTCCGCTGCGCACCCAACCGTCCAGTGCCGCCAGGGAGTTGGCGTACTCGGCGTCACTCAACCCGCTGTGCTCGGACTCCCGGGTGAAGGTCTGCACAAGTCGCCCGTCCCGGTCTGCACCCTGGAGTGTGGCGCGGTAGGCCGCCTCGTGCTCGACGAACACCGTCGGGTCGCCGATCGCGTGGAGCGTCAGGACGGGGATCCCGACCCTGCCCGTGAGGTCGCTGTCGTAGGACAGGTCCCGGACGGCGGCCGGGTCGGCGGAGAACCGCTCGACACCGGCGTTGAGCGCCGCGTCGTCATGCGACCCGGAGTACCACACGCCCCGGTTGCCGAACGGATTGCGGTCGCCGAGCCGGTTGTGCACGATGTCGCGGAACGTGAAGACCGAGAAGCGCAGATGCGATTCCAGCGTGCGCTCCGGGATCCGGGTGACGGCCAGGATGTCGTCGAGGTTGCGCTGCTGCAGCGCGGTCCGCTCCCGCGGTTCGGAGGCGTATCCGGTGCACTCCTGCAGCCGTGCGCGCAGCCCGTCCGTCGTCAGGTCCGACGTGGGGCGCAGGCCCTGCCACAGCGGGTACTGCGGCTCGGAGGGACGGGGCAGGTTCCGGCAGTAGTACTGGTAGACCACACGCAGGTCGACCCGGTGGTCGTAGCCCCGGGAACCGCCGCCGAGGACGCCGTTGGTGAGCAGCGCCCCGTCGTACGCGCCGCGCTGCCCACCGTAGACCTCCACGACCTTGGCGGCGACGTTCCCGCCCCACGACTGGCCGTGCACATAGGTCCGCTGCGGCCTGCCGAACTCGGATACGAACAGACGGCGCAGGTGCTCGGTGTCGGTGGCTGCCATGCGGGTGCCGTAGCCGCCGCGGCGGTAGGACGTGCCGGCCCAGGCGTAGCCCTGGTCCACCATCACCGCCCAGCGCTCCAGATCGTCGAGGCTGCGCTCCGGGTCGGAGCCTTCCCCGAGGTCGGGGCCGCCGTGGGCGTGGACGACCAGGGAACGGTTCCAGTCATGGGGGACGGCGATGGCGTAGTAGGCGCCATTCGCGTCCTGGCCGGTGTAACACGTGGCCTCTCCGGCGAGGTCCGCTGGGCAGCTCGCGGACACCGGGTGCCCGGTCTCCGCCCGGGCCGCAGGGACACCGGCAAGTGCAGTGGCGAGCACGGTCGCGACGCAGGCGGCCATCCCCGCGCGGCCCCGTGCACCGAGGCGGAACGGTGGGCGGATCCTGGGAACTCTCCATGTCTTCACGGTGCGGCTCCTCGTCCGGACTGGCGCATCGTTGCGCTGTGCGCCGCGATGCTAGAGAGCCGCCGAGCGAAGGGCCATGCACCTGATCGTTGCGTTCATACTGTTCGGCGGCGTCCCACGAGCGGTGCCGGCATCGTGAGCCGGAGCCGCCCCGTCCGAAAGATCGCAACTAGGCTGGCAGGGTATGCATCCATCGTCGCACGGCGGTCGCGGATGGAGGACGGACGCATGGACTACTACAACCTCGGCACCCACAGCCGTCGCGTGACGACCTCGTCGCCCGAAGCCCAACTGTGGTTCGACCGCGGACTGGCCTGGACGTACGGCTTCCACCACGAGGAGGCCGTCTCCTGCTTCGAGGCCGCGGCCGCCGCGGACCCCGGCTGCGCCATGGCCCAGTGGGGCATCGCCTACGCGCTCGGCCCCAACTACAACAAGCCCTGGGAGGCCTTCGACGGCCAGGACCTGGTCCGCACCGTCGACCGCACCCACGCCGCCGTCGAGCTCGCCCACGAAAAGGCGGCGGCCGGCGCCACCCCCGTCGAACGCGCCCTGATCGAGGCACTGCGTGCCCGCTACCCGCAGTCCAAGCCCGCCGAGGACTGCACCGTGTGGAACGCGCCCTACGCCGACGCCATGCGCGCCGTTCACGCACTCGACCCCGACGACCTCGACGTCGCCACCCTGTACGCCGACGCCCTGATGAACCTCACGCCCTGGCAGCTGTGGAACATCCGGACCGGCGAGCCCGCCGAAGGCGCCCGCACCCTCGACGCCAAGGCGGTCCTCGACCGCGCGTTGGCCACCGAGGACGGGTCCCGGCATCCCGGCGTGCTGCACATGTACATCCATCTCATGGAGATGTCCCCGACGCCCGAGGCTGCGCTGCCCGTCGCGGACCGGCTGCGCGGCCTGGTGCCCGACGCCGGCCACCTCCAGCACATGCCCACCCACCTGGAGGTGCTCTGCGGCGACTACCGACGCGTCGTGTCCGACAACAGCGACGCCATCGCCGCCGACGAGAAATACCGCGCGCGGGCCGGGGCGATGAACTTCTACACCCTGTACCGCTCGCACAACTACCACTTCAAGATCTACGGTGCGATGTTCCTCGGCCAGTCCCGGACCGCCCTCGAGACCGCCGCCGAACTCGAGTCGACCATCACGCAGGATCTGCTGCGTGTGCAGAGCCCGCCCATGGCCGACTGGCTGGAGGGCTTCCTTGCGATGCGGGTCCATGTGCTGATCCGCTTCGGCCGCTGGGCGGACATTCTGGATCTGCCTCTGCCTGCCGACCCGCAGCTCTACAGCGTGACGACCGCGATGCTGCGCTACGCCCGCGGCGTGGCGCTCTCGGCGACCGGCCGGATCGCCGAGGCCGAGGCCGAACGCGCACTGTTCCGCGAGGCGCTGGCCGGCGTCCCGGACACGCGCATGCTGTTCAACAACACCTGCGCCGACATCCTCGCCGTCGCCTCGGCGATGCTCGACGGTGAGCTGGAGTACCGCAAGGGCAACCACGACGCCGCCTTCGCCGCGCTGGAGCGGGCGATCGAACTCGACGACAGCCTCCCCTACGACGAGCCGTGGGGATGGATGCAGCCCACCCGGCACGCCTACGGCGCCCTGCTGCTGGAACAGGGACGCGTCGCCGAGGCGGAGGCGGTGTACCGGGCCGACCTGGGCCTCGACGACACCCTCCCGCGCCCCTTGCAGCACCCCGGGAACGTCTGGGCCCTGCACGGGTTCCACGAGTGCCTCGTCCGCCTCGGCAAGACGGGGGAGGCGCAGATCGTGGCCCAGCAGCTGAAGCTGGCCGCCGCCATGGCGGACGTACCGATCGAGGCGTCCTGCTTCTGCCGCCTCGACCGCGCCTCCGACGCCGCCGGCCCGGCCGACTGCTGCGCACGCCGCGATCACGGGTGAGCCGCCGGGTCGTTCCCTCTCGGGCAAGTCGCCGTGCGCCGACAGGCAGCCCGGCGCGGCCGTCGCCGCCCCGGATCTGAGCGCCCGGCACGCGACGAGCTACGAGGAGACGCACCAGTGAGTGAACAGGCGGATGTGGTCGTGGTCGGCCTGGGCCCCGGCGGGGAGTACGTCGCAGGAACCCTCGCCGACGCCGGACTGGACGTCGTGGGCATCGAGGCGCAGTTGGTGGAGGCGAGTGCCCCTACTGGGCGTGCGTGCCCAGCAAGATGATGACCAGGGCCGCGGACCTCCTCGCCGAAGCGCGCCGGGTGCCCGGCCTTGCGGGCGAGGCCACCGTGACACCGGACTGGACGCAGGTCGCCCGGCGGATCCGGGACGAGGCCACGGACGACTGGAACGACCAGGCGGCCGCGGACCGCCTCACCGCCAAGGGCGTCCGGCTGGTCCGCGGTACCGGGCGCCTCGCCGGCCCGCGCCGGGTGACCGTCGGCGGACGGACCGTGCAGGCCCGACGGGGTGTCGTCCTGGCCACCGGCACCCGGCCCCGGATCCCCGGCATACCCGGCCTGGCGGGGACGCCGTACTGGACGAACCGCGACGCGATGGCCGCCAAGGAACTGCCCGGCTCCCTCGTCGTGCTCGGTGGGGGAGCCGTTGGTGTCGAACTCGCCCAGGTCTTCGCCCGGTTCGGGTGCGAGGTGACCGTCGTCGAGGGGCAGAGCCGCGTCCTCGCGGCCGAGGAACCCGAGGCCGGTGACCTGGCGGCGCAGGTGCTGCGTGCGGACGGCGTGCGGGTGCTCACCTCGGTGCGGGCCGCGGAGGCCGGCCATGACGCCGACGTGTTCACGCTCCGCCCCGACAGTGGGGAGACGCTGCGCGCGGAGCGGTTGCTGGTCGCCGCCGGGCACCGGGTCGAGTTGAGCGGGCTCGGCGTGGAGGCCGTCGGGCTCGACGCGTCGGCGAACGCGGTGCCCACCGACGGCCGGCTGCGGGCCGGCGAGGGCCTCTGGGCCGTCGGGGACGTCACCGGGCGCGGTGCGTTTACCCATGTGTCCATGTATCAGGCGCAGATCGCGGTACGGGACATCCTCGGACAGCCCGGCGCCGAAGCCGACTACCGGGCGCTGCCCCGGGTCACCTTCACCGACCCGGAGATCGCCGCGGTCGGCCGCACCGAACGGCAGGCCCGCGAGGACGGCCTGCGGGTGCGGACCAGCGTGCTGCCCCTGTCGTCGTCCACCCGCGGCTGGAGCCACAAGGCCGGCAGCGAGGGCTTCATCAAGCTCGTCGAGGACGCCGACCGGGGCATTCTGGTCGGTGCCACCTCGGCGGGCCCGGCCGGCGGCGAGGTGCTGTACGGGCTGAACGTCGCCGTCCACGCCGAAGTGCCCGTCGAGCAGCTCCGGAACATGATCTACACCTACCCGACCTTCCACCGCGCGGTCGAGGCCGCACTCGCGGGACTGCGCTGAGCCGTTCGCCGGCTCTCTCCGCGGGCCGGGACGCGCTCCGGCAGGTCATGTCGGCCCGCGACCCGGGGGAGCCCCACCGGGTCGCCATTTCCCTGGAGCTCCTGTTCGACCTGTGCTTCGTCGTCGCGGTGGCTGAGGCGGGCGCCTGCACCGCGCGGTGGCCGAAGCGCACCACGCGTCCGGTGTCCCGCCGATCCCGGCCGGCGGAGACGGCCCAAGTCGGCGGATCCAGGCGCCCATGACACGCCGTCGGACGGACGATCCGCCCTGTCCGCGGGGACTTGGGGCTTACCGTACGGAATATGATGAAAAGCCATATTGCGTACCTGGCGTGCACCGCAGCGCTCGTCGGGACCGGTCTCGGTGCCGCTGAGCCGACGTCTACCGGGCATTCGATCCATGTGGTCCTCGAGGGGGAGTCGATCCAGGAGGCGGTGGACGCCGCCGAGCCGGGCGACACCGTTCTCGTGACCCCCGGCACCTACCGCGAGAGCGTCAAGGTGACCACGCCCGGGCTGACCCTGCGCGGTGTGGGTCGGGGCACGGTGATCAAACCGGCCACGACGAAGGCCGCCAACAGCTGCGCCGCGGCCGGCAACGGCATCTGCGTGGTGGGGACGAAGAACCGCAGGATCGAGGACGTCACCGTGGCCTCCCTGACCGTGACCGGCTTCGCCAAGAGCGGTGTGTCGGCGCTCCGGACGGACGGGCTGACCGTCCGGAACGTGACGGCCGTGAAGAACGGGGTGTGGGGCATCGCCCAGGAGCGGTCGGTCCGCAGCGTGTTCCGCGGGAACACCGCCCGCGACAACGGCGATGCGGGTCTGTTCCTCGCCAACTCGATCACGGCCGAGGAAGGCGCCGCGGACACCGGCGGAACCGTGGTCGAGTACAACCGGCTGGAGGGCAACCGGATCGGCGTCACCGTTCGGCGCCTGCGCAACCTCAGCGTCGAGCGCAATCACGTCGCCGGCAACTGCGCGGGACTGTTCGTCGTCGGTGACGAGAACAAGCCCAGGGCCGGCGACCTGGCCGTGCGCGAGAACCACGTCGTGGCGAACAACAAGTACTGCCCGAAGACCGAACGGCTGCCCTTCCTGCAGGGCTCCGGTGTCGTTCTGACCGGTGCCGAGAAGACCCTGGTGACGGGGAACGTGATCAAGGACAACGTCGGCGCCTCCCCGCTGTCGGGCGGCATCGTCCTGTTCCAGAGCCTCGTGGGTGTCAAGAGCGAGCAGAACCGGATCAGCGACAACGAGCTGGAGGGCAACGCCCCGGCCGATCTCGTCAACGCGGACACCGGCAAGGGCAACACCTTCGCGAACAACTCCTGCGGGGCGTCCGAGCCTGCGGGGCTGTGCTGACCGGCCGGCCGCAGTCACCCGTGGCCCCACGAAGGAAGGAAGGCGGCACATGACGACCGCAGAGACTGCTCCACCGCCGTCCATGCGGATGAGGGAGCTGGTGTTCGGGGCGGCGTGTGCCGCCGCGCTCCGGGCGGCCGCCCGGCTGGGAGTCGCCGACGCCCTCGGTGACGGCCCCATGGCCGTGGAGGACCTCGCGGCCGCGGTGAAGACCGAACCCCAGCCGCTGCGACGGCTGCTGCGGGCCCTGTCCTGCTACGGCGTGTTCGCCGAGCAGCAGGACGGGACGTTCGCGCACACCGACATGTCCCGGCTGCTGCGCGAGGACGATCCGCACAGCCTGCGCTACATCACCCTGTGGTGCACCGAACCGTGGACCTGGGACGCGTGGCCGAGGCTGGACGAGGCGGTGCGCACCGGCCGGAACGTCGTGGAGGACCTGTACGGAAAGGAGTTCTTCGAGTACCTCAACGAGGACGCCCCCGAGTCCGCCGTCGTCTTCAACCGCGCCATGACGACCTCGAGCATGCAGTCCGCGCGGGACGTCGCCCAGTTCCTCGATCTGTTGGGGAGTTCGTCGCTCGCCGACATCGGGGGTGGTCAGGGTCATGTCCTGGCGAGCCTGCTGGAGAAGTACCCGTCGGTCCAGGGGGCCCTGCTCGACCTGCCGCGCGTGGTGGAGAACGCCGACCCACGGCTGCGTCCGGGAGGAGCGCTCGCGGACCGGGTGCGCATCGTGCCCGGCGACTGCCGCGTGGCCGTCCCGGTCCGGGCCGATGTGTACATCATCAAGAACATCCTGGAGTGGGACGACGACAGCACCGCGCGGACCCTGCGCAACGTCATCGAGGCCGGCGGCCCCGGGGCACGGGTCGTGGTCATCGAGAACCTCGTCGACGACACGCCCTCCATGCGTTTCAGCACCGCGATGGACCTGCTGCTGCTCCTCAATGTCGGCGGGGCGAAGCACACCCGGGAGAGCATGGTCCGCCGGCTGACCGACGCGGGGCTGGTCATCGACGACGTCCGTGAGGTCAACCCCTACCTGCACGCGTTCGACTGCACCGTGCCCGGCTGATCACCCCGGACGCGCTCCGCAGACCACCGGCCCCGGGAGGACAAAAAAGACAGGG